>JBGPYK010000515.1:0-2684 GCA_041493245.1 Methylomirabilia bacterium
GCTCGCCCGCCGGGTGCAGGTGCTGTCCGACGCCCAGGCCGCGCTCATCGGCGCCCTCGGCGACCGCCCGGGTCTCCTCGTCCTCGCGGGCACGGGCTCGATCGTGATCGGCCGCGACGGCCGCGGCCGATGGGGCCGCGCCGGTGGCCTCGGTCCCCTGCTCGGCGACGAGGGGTCGGCGTTCTGGCTCGGCCGCGCCTGGCTGCGGGCGACGACGCGGGGCGAAGACTTCCTCCGGGCGCGCCGTCTCGTCACCCGCCCCGACGCCGTGGCCCGCATCGCGGACCTGGCCCCGGCGGTGCTGCGCCGCGCGCGCCGGGGTGATCGGCGGGCGCGCGCGATCGTCCGCGAGGCGCAGGCGCACCTCGCCGCGCTCGCGGTGGAAGTCGTGCGGCACCTCCGGCTGCCGCGGCCGGTCGCCGTGAGCTGGGCGGGCGGCGTGCTCGGCGATCCCTGGTTCCGCCGGGGTCTCGCGCGCGCCGTCGCCCGCGCGGGTCTGCGCGCCCGCTGGGTCGCGCCGGCCGCAGAGCCCATCGCCGCGGCCGTGGCGCTCGCTCGGCGCGCGGCCGGCACCGGGACGACGCGCGTCCGGGGCCGCGGTAGGCGCGTGCTATAACCTTCGCCGATGGACCATCAACCCGCCGACCGCCGCATGAGGATCGTGACCGTCGCGGCGCTGCTCGCGTTCGCGGCGCTCACGGCGGTGGCCATGATGCCGTCGATGCACGGCGTCGACCAGCAGATGACGACGGTCATGCAGGACGCCCGGCGCCCGGCGCTCGAGGCGCCGATGTGGGTGATCACCTTCATGGGCGACGGGCGGATGCTGCTCCTCCTGACCCTCGTGACGACCGGCGTGCTTGCGCGCCGGCGCGACCCGCTCGCGCGGGCGTTCCCCGTGATCATGCTCGGCTCTGCCGTCGCCGAGTGGATCGTGAAGTGGTTGGTGGCCCGCCCCCGCCCGCGCGGCGGCTCCTTTGCGTTTCCCAGCGGCCACGTCTTCACCTCGGTCGCGTTCTTCGGCGGCGTCGTCTACCTGCTATGGACGCGCGACGTGGGCCGGTTGTGGCGCGTGGTGGGTACCGCGGCCTGTGTCCTCGTCATCGTCGGGATCACGCTGAGCCGCCTGTACCTCAAGTTTCATTGGCTGACCGACGTGCTGGGCGGCGTCACCGGCGGGATTGCCTACCTCCTGACCGTGCTCGCCGTCGTCGATCGTCATGCCCGCAGCCCCGGGGACGCCGCGTGAAGGCCGTTGCCCGGCGCCCCCGACGCCGGCTCGTGATCACCGTCTGCCCGCGCGAGCGCGGTACGGTGGTGATCCCGTTGACGCGCGGCGGCCGGCGGCACCGTCTCGACGCTCCCGCGATCGCCCGTCACCTGGTTGCCCTCGCCGCCGAGCGCGGCGTCGCCGATCTCGTCGACGTCCGCGAGGCGTGCGCCGGCGGCTGCGCGCTCGCCGGGCCCAACGTCACCGTGACAATCCATCCCGCGACCGCCCCAGGCGAGCGCCCCGACCACGTCGCGATCGGCTGGAAAACCTACGTCGGCTCCCTCGCCGACCTCGACTCCCTCGCCACCGTCCTGGATGGGGTCAGGCTTTGACTTCTAAACATTCCGGCTCAGGCGCGCCACGGCCGCAGCCAGGCGGTCACTCGACTCGAGGCGGCTCGCCAGGCGCGACACAATGACGCTGATGGTGGCGACGTCCCGGCCGAGCGCGGCGGCAACGTCGGCCACGCGGTATCCAAGCCGCCTCACCAGGACGAAACTCAGGGCGGCCCGTGCGCTGCTGACGGACTGACTCCGGTCCGGGCTCTGCAGCGTGCTTGGGTCCAATGGGAACTGGCAGGCCAGCTCCCTTAATGCCATGTCCAACGGTTTTCTGGGCAGCGAGCCAGCCGGTTGGGCAGCCTGCTGCCTGATTCGCTGGGCAAACCCCTGGGCGCCGAGGAACTGCTGGTCCTCGGTCTTGTAGTACCGCTCCTCGTGGCCCGCACCGATCCCGGCCAGGACGAATCGTCGGTAAGCCGCCCGCCCGCCGAGCAGGCTCAGGACGGGGCCCGGGTCGATGAGCGCCGTCCCGTCGCCCGTCAGATACGCTCGATGCCCGCTGTACGGGTACACTTCGGGGTCTTCAACGAGCCGAGCACGCACCGGGTTGAGATGGATGTAGCGGATCAGGGTCGCGAGGTACTCATCCGTCTCGCAGATGATCGCCTGGTAGCGCCCCTGGAAGAGATGGCCGACCTTGCCGTGCACCCGGTTGAACCTCTGGGTGTAGGACTGCTGCAACCCCTGCATGAACTTCGCCAGCGGCGGGTCGGACGTCTGCAGCAGGAGGTGAACATGATTCGGCATCAGACAGTACGCGTAGAGCCTCACGCCGTATCGTTTCTGATACGTCGCCAGCCGGATGAGGTAGGCCTCGTAGTCCAGGTCGGTCAGAAACGTCGGTTGTCGCTGATTGCCCCGCGCGATGACGTGATATAGCAACCCCGGAGCAAAGAGTCGCGGCCGACGTGCCATGCCTTCTCAGCACGCGGTATGCCAGCCCCCGCTTGATCGAGCGTCAGCGGCCGCCCCAGGCATCGTCACCCCCGCCCGCCTCTCCCCCGGCGACAAGTGCGATGACTCCTCGGGATCCTTCGCGGGTGTTTAGAAGTCAAAGCCTGACCCCAGTA
>JBGPYK010000395.1:0-3479 GCA_041493245.1 Methylomirabilia bacterium
CCTCGTCTTCGTCGCCGGCCAGACGGGACGGCATCCGGTCACCGGAGAAGTCGGCAAGGACATGCGGGAGCAAACCCGCAACGTGCTCGAGCGGATCAAGCTGATCCTGGCGGCCGCGGGCACGTCGCTCGACAACGTGCTGACCGCGACGACGTATCTGACCAGGGTCGAAGAGCTGGCGGCCGACAACGAGGAGTACGCGAGGCACTTCCCGACTGGCAAGCCGGCGAGGACCACGGTGACCGTCGCCGCGCTGAACTCGCCCGAGCTCCTCGTGGAGATCACGGTCACCGCGTGCATCCCTGACTGACGTCGGTGCTTCCTTCCTATGCCGACGCGTGCGCCCGCTTCTCGTGGCAGGCGAGCCTCGACGCTCTGGGGTGGACGCCCGACGGCGAGGTCAACCTCGCGGACACGCTCGTCGAGCGCCACGCAGGCTCCGGCCGGTGCGCGCTTCGATGGTTCGGCAAGCGTGGGGCCGAGCGTGCGCTGAGCTTCGGCGACCTCGCCCGGCTCGCGAGCCGGTTCGCCGGCTTCCTCGCCGACGCGGGTGTGAAGCCCGGCGACCGCGTCGCCGGCTTCATGCCGCGGGTCCCCGAGACGCTCGCCGTGATGCTTGGCACGTGGAAGGCCGGTGCCATCTATGTGCCGATCTTCACGGGCTTCGGCTCTGACGCCGTCGCCTTCCGCATGCGCCACAGCGGCGCCAAGATGCTCTGCACCCACCGCGAGTTCCGCGACCGCGTGCCGTCGCTCGCCGCAGACACGTCGCTGGTCACGGTCACGGACGGCGCGCCGGCCGTGGCTGGCGACGTCGCCTTCCGGGATGCCGTCGCGGGCCAGCCCGAGCGGTGCGCGTCCATCGCCTGCCGTCGCGACGATCCCGCCGTGCTCCTCTACACCTCCGGATCGACCGGCCCGCCCAAGGGCGTGAAGATCGCGGCCAACTTCGTCCTCGCGATCCATCCGTACATGACGCTCGGCGTCGACCTTCGCCCCGACGACGTCTTCTGGCCCACCGGCGATCCGGGCTGGGGCTACGGACTGGTCTGCTACATGGTGGCCCTCGCGATGGGCGTGCCGGTCGTCTCCCACGAGGCGACGCCGACGCCCGAGCTGGCGCTGCGCCGCATCGCCGAGCTCGGGGTCACCAACCTGGCCACGACGCCGACGCTGCTGCGCGGGATCATGGCGCTCGGCGAATCCGTCGTGCGCGCGCACGCGGCGCGCGTGCGCTGCGCGAGCAGCTGCGGCGAACCCCTGAACGCGGAGGTCGTGAGCTTCTTCCGGGCGGTGTGGGGCGTCACGGTGATGGACCACTACGGGTCGAGCGAGTTCGGCCTGCCTATCGGCAACTTCAACGCCGTCGACATGGCCGTCAAACCCGGCTCGATGGGGCTGGCCCTGCCGGGTTGCCGGATGGCGGTGGTGGACGACGATGGCGTCGAGGTGGAGCCCGGCACCGTGGGACACATCGGCATGGCGGCGAACGCGATGGGCTACTACTCGCTCGGCTACTGGGACGATCCCGAGCGCACGCGGGAGATCTTCCGTGGCGACTGGATGACCATCGGCGACCTCGCCCGCCGCGACGCGGACGGCTACTTCTGGTTTGAGGGCCGGGCCGACGACGTGATCAAGAGCGCAGGCTACCGCATCGGCCCATTCGAGATCGAGAGCGTCATCCTCGAGCATCCCGCCGTCGCGGAGGTGGCGGTCGTCGGCAAGCCCGACGCCCTCCGCGGCCAGATCGTGAAGGCGTTCGTGGTGCTCCGTGGCGACGCGCGGCCGCCGTCGCTCGCCGAGGAGATCGTGGACCTCGTGAAGCGCCGGGTCGGCCGGCACCAGTACCCTCGCGAGGTCGAGATCGTACACGAGCTTCCCAAGACCGAGACGGGCAAGATCCAGCGCTTCCAGCTCCGCCGGCGCTGAGGAAGGATTGAGAATGACGACGCCCCGGATGGTCACGGCCGCGGGAACTACGTGGCCCGAGCGCTACACGTTCTCTCCCGCCTTGCGTGTGGGCAACCTCGTGTTCATCGCCGGCACCACCGCCGCCGACGAGGCGGGGAACATCGTGGCGCCGGGTGACATCGTGGGACAGACGCGGTACATCTACCAGAAGTTCGCGAAGCTCCTGGCCGCCGCCGGCGCCGGCTTCGAGCAGGTGGTGGAAACCACGGAATACGTCACCACGACCGAGAACTACCGGGGGACGGCGGACGTGCGCCGCGAGTTCTTCTGCCCGCCGTACCCGACGGCGACGGGTGTGATCGTGAGCGGCCTCCTGCGGGAGGGCGCGCTCATCGAGATCTCCGCCGTCGCCGTTCTCCCGGAGTAACCGCAGCGTCCCGCGGGACCACGCCCGCGGGCCACCATTCACCCCTGGACAAGGAGGCGACGATGGCGAGGATCAAGCCGCTGGGAATCCACGAGGTCGACGACGAGATCCGGCATTTCTGTGAGGAGGCTGAGCGCCAGTCCGGCACCTCGGCGAGCACCCGCACGTACGCCAGGAACCCCGGCGTGCTCAAGGCGCTCGCCGTGTTCCGCGCCACGCTCGCCCGCGAGGGCACGATCGACCCGGTGCTCCGCGAGCTGGTGCGGCTGAAGATCGCCGCCCTCAACGCCTGCCGCTACTGACTCACCCTGCGCTATGCCGGGGCCCGGCATGCGGGGGCGACCGAAACAAAGATCGCCGCGATCGACGACGAGACCTCGGACCTCCTGAGCCCGCGCGAGCGGACCGCCATCCGGTTCGCCGCGAAGCTCGCCGTCGACCACCACAAGGTCGACGACGCCCTCTGGTCCGAGATGCGTAGCCATTTCTCGGAGGCCGAGATCATCGAGCTCGTCGCCCACACGACGCTCTACATCGGCCTCGGACGGTTCAACGAGATCGTGGGGCTGGATCCGGCGTAGCGTCGAGAGGGGTCGGCCTCGGGCGATGGAGGTGGCCAGCGGGATTCAGGCGCTGGCGCCGGTTGATCGATTCGAGTAGGCTCCGGGCTCACTCGAACCAGAAGGAGGTGGCGTGTGACCGCAATGATCCGAATGTTCTCCCTTGCCGTTCTCGCCATGATGATGACCGCGTCTTCGGGCTACGGGGCCGACATCGACCGCACCGCGGTAGACTTCAAAGCCCCGTCCGACATTAAGTGGGTCAGGAACGCGGCCGGGACGAACGAGCAGGCCGTGCTGTTCGGAGACCCCAGCAAGCCGGGCCCGTACGTCGTGCGCATCAAGTGGCTCCCCGGGAACATGAGCCGGCCGCATTTCCATCCGAACGACCGCTTCTTCGCGGTCCTGTCCGGCACCTGGTGGATGGGAACCGGCGACAAGTTCGACCCGGAGAGCACCGTGCCGGTGCCCGCGGGAAGCTACGTCATCCACTACGGGGGGAAGATCCACTACGACGGCGCCAAGGATGGGGAGACCATCATCCAGGTCTGGGGCATGGGGCCGGCGACGGCCACGCC
>JBGPYK010000250.1:0-4739 GCA_041493245.1 Methylomirabilia bacterium
AGCGTCTCGTACTCGTTGACCGTCAACGCGGCATGTCGCTCGCCCGGATCGAGGGCCAAGTGCAACCGGCCCGTGCCAACGTCCGCGTGCGCGACGAAGTCGGCGAGGTGGTCGTAGAGCCCGAGCTTCGGGTCCTTCAGGTTGACGGATTCGATGGGGTGCCGGGACATGGGGACGTCGATGCGCGTGTGAGCGACGACTACTTCGTGACGGAAGCCGATCACGCGGGTGAGTCGCCGGCGGGGCCGCCCTTCGTTGACCCCGTCCAGGTCGACGAAGTACACCGCCTCACCGGAACGGTTCGGGTAAGTCACGCACGGCCGGAGACCGCCCGCGATGAAGGCGAGATGGGAATCCGCGTTGCGCGGCTCGATGGCGCGCTGGGCATCGTCGAGGTCCTGGCGGCGCTCCACCCGGTCGTGCGCGTAGCCCGCGCCCTCCGGGAAGATGTAGCGCAGGGCATCGACGTACGTGGGCACGCGCGCCGGGCCGAGACGGGCGGCGAGGCTGCGATCCAGGAAGCCGGCCGTGGTGTGCGCCGACCAGTAGAGGCAGGAGGGGTAGGGCGCGAGGGCGTCGCGATACTCGATCGGTAAGCGCGACCGCAGATCGACGACATCGAAGCGCGCGCGAGGCACGAACTCGAGGGTCAGGTCGAGTGGACCGGCGGTCACGCCGGTGCTCGTTCGTAGAGAGGCTCGCGCGTGCGTGGCGCACGTCCAACCAGAGGGTCGCGGTGCTTCCGCATCAGGACTTGATAGAGGCCGAGCGAGCCGCTCTCGAAGCTGACCGCCGAGCACGTCAGGTAGAGCCGCCAGGTCCGGTACGTGCGCTCCCCTACCAGCGCCCGGGCCTCGTCCGCCCGCGCGTTCAGCCGCTCGACCCACTGACGGCAGGTACGCGCGTAGTGGAGCCGCAGCCCCTCGACGTCCACGATCTCCCAGCCCGCGCGCTCCATTTCGGTGAGCGTCTCGCTGAGGCCGGCGATGTCAGCGTTCGGGAAGACGTGGCGGTAGAGGAACTCGATGTGGCTCGTGCGCTTCCAATGGAAATCGTGGACGATCCCGTGGTTGAGATAGAGCCCTCCGTCCTTCAAGCGCGCGCGCACGCCGCCCAAGAAGGCCGGGTAGTTCGGGACTCCGACGTGCTCGATCAACCCGACGGCGGCGATCTTGTCGTAGGTGACGTCCGCGGGCAGGTCCCGGTAGTCCAGGTACTCGACGCGACAGCCGTCCTGGAGCCCTTCCCTCCGGATGCGCTCGGTGGCGTAGTCGGCCTGCGCCCGCGACAGCGTCACGCCGTGGGCGCGCACGCCATAGTGCTGGGCCGCCCATATCGCCAGGCTGCCCCAGCCGCACCCGATGTCGAGCAGCGTCTCCCCGGCGCGCAGGTCCAGCTTGCGACAGACGTGGTCGAGCTTGTCCTGCTGGGCCTGCTCGAGCTTCCCGTCGGGATCCCGGTAGTACGCGCAGGTGTAGACCATGAGCGGATCGAGGAAGAGGGCGTAGAACTCGTTCGATACGTCGTAGTGGTGGGCGATCGCCTGCGCGTCCCCGGCATGGCTGCGGGGCTTCATGACGACACCTCCCGCATCCCGAAGATCCCCCCGAGGACCACGTGCCGCCGCGTCGCGCCCGTGGCCAGCATGAGCCGCACCATGGCCCGCGCGCAGGCGTCGGGCAGGCGGCTGAGCCGGCGGCCCAGCCAGCCGGTCTCACCCCGTCCGTAACGGCGCACGATCTCTTGCGCGTAGGACTCGATCGGAGTCCCTCGCCGCACGTGCGCGGCGACCGCTTCGGCCGCGAGGATCCCGCTCCGGATGGCCGGTCCGATGCCCTCGCCGCTGAGGTCGCGCGCCAACCCGGCGGCGTCACCCGCGAGACAGAAGCCTTCGCCCGCGAGCCGTCGCGGGGCCCGGCGCCGCACCACGTAGGCGTGACCGCGGAACGGCTCGATCCGGAGGTCGGCGGGCAGGCGACCCGAGGCCCGCAGCATCGCGACCAGCGCATCCCGGCGTCGTGGCAGGTCCACGCCCGGCCCGGAAACGCACCCGATGCCGACGTTGAGCACGTCCTCCTTGGGGAAGTACCAGCCATAGCCTTTGAGGTCCGGCTCCACGTAGAGCTCGGGCGCCGACGCGACGTCGCGGAGGGCGTCGAGGCGATCGGGAGGCAGGCGCGTCTCGCTCTCCTGGGCGATCACGACCTCTTCCCGCCCGGACACCTCGCCGAACGCCTTCGCCACGGGGCAATGGTGTCCCCCCGCCCCGATGACCACGGGGGCCGTGAAGACACCACGCTCACTCACCACGCGGATCCCGTTCCCCTCTCGGGTCACGGCGGTCACCCGCGCGCCTTCGCGCGTATCCGCGCCGGCGGCGCGGGCGCGGTCCAAGAGATGGTGATCGAACTCGCTTCGGACGATGCCGTAGCTGGCGGGCCGGCGCCAGCGCGTCTCGTGGCGCGCGCCGGCGAACGCGAACCAGCAGGCCGTAAAGGGCTGGATGGTGAGCGGATACTTCTCCGGGTCGACCTCGACTTCGGCCAACGCCTCCGGGGTCACCCAGCCCGCGCACACCTTGACGCGCGGGAATACCGCGGCATCGAGGAGGAGAGTCCGGAGGCCGTCCCGGGCGAGCCGCCACGCCGCGGTGCTCCCCCCCGGCCCCCCACCGACGACGATGACGTCGTGGCCGGTCACGTCAGCTCCGCCAGAGAGCCACGAAGAGTCGTAGCCGTTCTCGGAACGACAACCTGATTTCCTCGAACGCGCCGGCGACTTTCATGGCGGCGAAGAGATCGCCCTCGATGTCGAGGGCCTGCTCCACGTAGGCCTCGGCAAAGTTGAACGGGCTCGGATCGCGCATAAGGCGGACGAACGTCTCGGGATGATGCACGACGACCGTGCACACCGGCGCGCTCCCGCCGAGCTGGACGAGCGTCCCGTCCCAGAGACGGAACGCGAACCCGGTCGGAACGTGATCAAACACCCTCCGTAGAAGACCCGCCGCCCGGCGAGAGCCGATGCGTCGCGGCAGCGCGATCATCACGCCGAAATTCCACGCTTCTCAGGAGAAGGCTGCGGCGCCGCGGTCAAATCGCGCCCTCCTTCGCGAGCGCGCCGATTTCGGCGTCGCTGTAGCCCAGTTCTCTCAAGATTTCGTGACGGTGCTGGCCGAGCAGCGGAGACGGCCCGATCGTCGTCGGCGAGGCGGAGAGCTTGACGGGATTGCCGACGGTGACGTACCGCCCGCGCACGGGATGCTCGACCTCGACGATCATGTCACGCGCGTGCAGATGGGGGTCGCTCAGGACCTCGCCGGTATCCAGGCAGGCGCCACAGGGCACGCCGGCGCCGGCCAGGATCTTCATGGCGTCGTGCTTCGAGCGCTGCGACGTCCAGCCTTCCACGAGCGCGTCGACGGCGTCCTTGTGGCGCCAGCGGGCGTCCGCGGTCTCGTAGCGCGCGTCACCGACGAGGTCGTCGCGCCCGATGGCGCGCAGCAGCGGGTGCCACATCTGCTGCTGCGCGAAGATGAAGACATAGTCGTTGGGACCGCCGGGATGGCACCGATACGTCGTCCCCGGCACCCCGGCGCCGAGCTGGTTCCCCGTCCGCGCCATCGGCTTGCCGAGGCGCTGGTGGTCCCGCAGGCTGACGCGAATGAGGTTGACCACCGCGTCCTGCATCGAGACCTCGACCTGCTGCCCTTCACCGGTGGCGTGGCGCTGCATGAGCGCGGCGAGGATCCCGATCACGCAGTGCAGCCCGGTCCCGGAATCGCCGATCGACGCCCACTGGTACGTCGGTGGACCGTCCGGGAAGCCGGTGACGCTCATGGCGCCCCCCATCGCCTGCGCGATCGGCTCGTAGCTCTTGTAGTCGCTGTACGGCCCGTACGAGCCGAAACCCTTGATGGTCGCGAACACGAGGCGCGGATTGAGCTGGCGGAGTGCCTGATAGCCGAAGCCGAGACGGTCGATGACGCCCGGTCCGAAGTTTTCCAACAAGACGTCCGCCGTCTTCAGGAGGGCGCGGAAGACGTCCTTGCCGCGCGGGTTCTTCAGATTGAGCGTCAGGCTTCGCTTGTTGGCGTTGAACGAGAGGAAGAAGAGGCTGTCGGCGTCCGGTCGATCCTTCAAGGTGTGCCGCGCCACATCGCCCTTGTCCGGCTCCTCGACCTTGATCACGTCCGCGCCCAGCCAGGCCAGCATCTGGCCGCAGGAGGGCCCCGCCTGGTTGTTCGTGAGATCCACGACCCGGATGCCCCCCAGCGCCTTGCTCATCGGTCAGGACCCCTCCCCCTTGAAGAGTCTACGCCGTCGCACATCCATCATGACACCGGACCCTGCCGGGTCCAGCAGGATGCGGAAAAACCCGCAGGCTTCAGCAGCCTGCTAGAATCGGGACAAACGCGAGAGGGAGGCCCCCATGCCCATCATCACCAAGCAGATCGGCCCGTGCTTCGCCGCTGAGGTGGAAGGCGTCGACATGCGCAAGCCGTTGTCCCCGGAAGAGGTGGGGGCGATCCACACCGGCATGGATACCTACGCGGTGCTGGTGTTCCACGACCAGCACATCGACGACGGGCAGCAGCTCGCCTTCACCCGCAGCCTGGGGGAGATCGAGCACTCGATCGGGGCGAGCCTGCGCGCGCCCGACGAGTACCGCCTGCCGACGACCTTTGCCGACGTCTCCAATCTCGACAAGAACAACCAGCCGTACGCCCGCGACGACCG
>JBGPYK010000168.1:0-5749 GCA_041493245.1 Methylomirabilia bacterium
CGGAGGCGGGGATTGTACAGGCAGGGATGCCAGGCGTAGCGGCACAGGGACTCCCAGTTGCGGTGGTGGACGATCAGCTCGTCATCCGACATCGCGTCGAAGTCCGGCGCCCACGTTCCGGGGTCGTGCCAGCTCCGCCGCCGCACTTCCTGGGGCGACGTGTTGAAGACGTCGACGATGTCGCGCGTCTCACGGTCGCCGACCTTGATGCCGACGGCGTCGACGAGGATGAGCTTGTCCACTCGATGGCTGCACGTCGCGGCGATCTCGGCGGCCAGCCACCCGCCGAACGAGAGCCCGACGAGCGTCATCGTGGGGTAGGGCTGGTGCTCGAGCACGTCGAGGTACAGGTGGACGAGATCGTAGACCGTGTCGAAATCGTCGGGCAGGGGAGAGTGGCCGAATCCCGGGTGCGAGGGGGCGATGACCTCGGCGTGCCGGCTGAGCAGGTCGAGGAACGGCGCCTGGGGATGGACTGTCCGCGGGCCGTGGAGCAGCAGGACCGGATGCCCCGCGCCACGACGCAGGACTTCCAGCTCGATCCCCCGGACCGAGAGCCGTTCGGTGGCGCTCGAGGTGTTCTGAGTCATCCTCAGCGTGTTTCCCGCTGCTGATCGATGCCCAAGCGCTGGCACAAGTTGCCCACGGCCACCGAGGATACTCCGATCGGCGCCGCGGCGTGCGCCGGTGTGCTAGACTCCCTGCGATTTCAGGGTGCTTGCCACAATGGGGGCGACCGTCCACGCCGCCACCAGAGGGAGGGAGCCATGGCGCGGGTGACGGGGCTCGGACACGTCGGGATCTACGTGCGCGACCTGGAGCGGATGGTCGCTTTCTATCGGGACGTCATGGGCATGCAGATCACCAAGCAGAACTGGCGTGCCGGCGCGGTCTTCCTGAGTGCGGACCCGGAGAGTGTCGACCACGAGATCGCGCTCATGCGTGGGCGCCCCGACCCGAAGGATCCCCATCTGATCAACCAGATTTCGCTGCGGGTCGCGAGCCTCGACGATCTCCGCGTCTTCCACCGGCGCCTGATCGCCGGGGACTACCGCATCGACGCGGTCGTCAACCACGCCAGCGCCATCGGCTGCTACTTCTTCGATCCCGAGGGCAATCGCACCGAAGTGTTCTGGGTGACGGGCCGGCCGTGCTGGGTGCCCACCGCGAATCCCATCGACATCGAGCAGTCCGACGAGGCCGTGCTCGCCGAGGTGGACCGCGTGTGGCTGGAGCTCCGCCACGTACCGGTCGGGGGGCGGATGACCGAGGAAACCGCGACGCTCGAGGTCGCGCACCACGGAGGGAGATAGCGATGGCGGTGAGAATCGATCGTCGGACGTTCCTGGTCGGCTCGGCTCTGGCGGCGACGCTGCCGCGACGGGCGCTGGCGCAGAGCAAGCCGGTCCGCATCGGCCTGCTCACGGTGAAGACCGGGCCGCTCGCCGCGGGCGGCATCCAGATGGAGCAAGGCACCATCCGCTTCCTCAAGGACAGGAACTACACGCTGGCCGGTCGCAAGGCCGAGCTGGTCGTCGCCGACACGGGCGGCAACCCCGCGGGCACCAAGACCAAGACGCAAGAGCTGGTCGAGCGCGACAACGTCGATATGATCTTCGGCCCGCTCGCCGCCTTCGAGCTGCTCGCCATCACCGACTACACGGCGCAGGCGAAGATGCCCGTTCTCAGCCTCGCCGCGGCCGAGGACATGACGCAGCGCCGGCCCAACCCCTATTTCGTCCGGGCCTCCGCCACCTCGTCGCAGAACATGCACCCCTTGGCCGACTACGCGGCGAAGGAGCTGAAGTTCAAGCGCGTGATCACCATCGCGGATGACTTCGCCTTCGGGCACGAGCAGATGGCCGGCTTCCAGCGCGTCTTCGAGGATGCCGGCGGCCGGGTCGTGAAGAAGCTGTGGCCGCCGCTCGTGACCCCCGACTACACGCCCTACCTCGCCCAGATCAGCGGCGTGGACGCCGTCGTCCAGGGCTTCGCCGGGTCGAACCCGCTGAAGTTCATGAAGCAGTACCAGGACCAGGGTCTCAAGCTGCCGGTCCTGGGGGGCGGGCCGGCCGGCGACGACGCGTTGCTGAAGTCTTTCGGCGACGAGTCGATCGGGCTGATCTCGTGCTCCGCCTACACGGGCGACCTCGACACGCCGAGCAACAAGCGGCTCATCGACGGCATGGTGCGCGACTACGGCAACATCCCCGGCCTCTATTCCGCCGGCCTGTACATCTGCGGCCAGGTCGCCGAGGCGGCGCTCGAGAAGACGGGCGGGAAGACCGACGACCGGGAGGCGTTCAACAGAGCGTTGCGCGCGGTGTCCCTCACGGACACGCCGCGCGGACCGTTCACCTTCGACCGCTTCGGCAACGTCGTCGGGAACTTCTACATCCGGCGGTGCGAGCGGAAGGGCGACAAGCTCGTCAACACGACGATCAAGACCTATCCGAAGGTGAGCCAGTTCTGGACCTACGACGAGAAGTGGTTCCTCTCGCAGCCGGTCTATTCCCGCGACTATCCCCCGCTGAAGAGCTGACCGGCAGGCTGCTGAAAAAGGCCCATCTGCTTCGTTGGCATCTGGACCTTTTTGAGCAGCCTGCTTGCAGAAGTGAGCCATGAGCTTGTGGCTGGTGCTGGCTGTGAACAGCATCACGCTGGGCGGCCTCCTCTTTCTCCTGTCCGCCGGCTTCTCGCTGATCTTCGGGCTGATGAAGATCCCGAACCTGACGCACGGCTCGTTCTTCATGCTGGGCGCGTACTTCGGGACGAGTCTGATCGCGCGGGGGTTCAACTTCTGGGCGGCTGCGCTCGTCGGCGGGCTGCTCGTCGCCGCGTTCGGCGGCATCGTCGAGCGCCTCATCCTGCGCCGGCTGGCCGGCGCGGAGCTCGCGCAGGTGCTGGTGACCCTGGGGCTTTCGTTCATGATCGCCGACGTCTGCCTCATGGTGTGGACCGGCGACCCCATCCGGATCGACACGCCGAGCGCGCTGCGCGGCGCCACGTCGGTGCTCGGCCTCGGCTTTCCCACGTATCGCCTCGCGATCAGCCTCATCGCCGTGATCTTCGCGGTCGCGCTGTGGGCGCTGCTCGAACGGACGCGGCTCGGCGCGATGATCCGGGCCGGGGTCGACGATCCGGCGATGGCGCGGGTCGTCGGCATTCGGGTCTCGCGACTCTTCACCGTCGTCTTTTGCCTGGGCGCGTGGCTCGCCGGCTTTGCCGGCATCATCGGCGGGCCGATCCTCTCGGTCTATCCCGGCCTCGACCAGGAGATGCTGCCCCTGGCCCTCGTCGTCGTGATCCTCGGCGGCAGCGGCAGCCTGCTCGGCTCGCTCGTCGGCAGCTTCGTCGTCGGCTTCCTCTACAACTTCGGGCAGGCAATGTTTCCCGAGCTGGCCTACGTCGTGCTCTTCCTGCCGATGCTCATTGTCCTGGTGCTCCGGCCCCAGGGTCTCTTCGGACGGCAGGCCCCGTGAAGCGGCTGGTCCTCGCCCTGGCCCTCGTGCTCCTGACCGCGGTGCCGCTGTGGGTCAGCGGCACCTACTACGTCAACATCGCCAGCCAAATTCTGATCTTCGCCGTCTTCGCGCTCGGCGTGAACGTGCTGGTCGGCTACGCCGGGCTGGCCTCGCTCGGTCACGCCGGACTGTTCGGCATCGCCGCCTATGCCGGGGCGCAGATCATGAACGCCGGCCACGGTCACGCCGCGGTCGCCGCCGGCGCCCTCGCGGTGACGCTCGTCGCCTCCGCGGCCTTCGCGGTGCTAGCGTTGCGCGGCACCGGGCTCGGGTTCGTCATGATCACGGTGGCGCTGGGCCAGATCGTCTGGGGCGTCGCCTACCGCTGGATCAGCCTCACCAACGGAGACAACGGCATCTCCATCAAGGGACGGCCGAGCCCGCTCGGGCTGTCGCTCGCCTCGCCGGCCGGCTTCTACTGGGCGACGCTCGCGGTTTTCCTCGTCGCCGTCGTCTCCATGACGGTCTTTGTCGCCTCGCCGTTCGGCGCCAGCGTGCGCGGCACCCGTGACCAGGCGCGGCGCATGAACGCGCTCGGCTACCACGTCTGGATGATCCGCTTCCTCGCCTTCCTCTTCTCGGGCTTCTGGAGCGGCGTGGCCGGCCTGCTTTACCTCTACTACAACCAGTTCGTCAGCCCGCAGGTGGTCGCGCTCACCGCCTCGGCCGAAGCGCTGCTCATGGTGATCGCCGGCGGCACGGCCACGTTGCTGGGACCGATCGTCGGCTCCGCGCTGGTCGTGATCATGAAGAACGTGGCGAGCGCCTACATCGAGCGCTGGAACTTCGTCCTCGGCGCCATCTTCGTCGCCATCGTCGTCTTCATGCCCGAAGGCCTGGTGCCGGGCACGGTGCGCCTCGCGCGCTGGGCGATGACCGCGCTCGCCGTGCCGAGAACTCGAGGGAGCGGCTAGGAGTCTGTCGGAGTATCGAGGAGCGCCACGGCTTTGCCGGGGTGCTCCGAGCGTTGGGGGGTATGGGGGGCCATGTCTGGGCCCCCCATGTCGCTAGATTCCGGCGGCGGCGCCGTCGGCGCGCGGGTCCGAGCCGCCGGTGAAGCCGTCGGGGTCCACGCGGATCACGTGGGCGTGGCCCATGAGATCGCTCCACTCCTCGACGACGCTCACCTCGTGGCCGCGGGCGCGCAGCGACTCCGCCACGCCCTCGCCGAAGCGTGACTCGACGCGGAGCGAGCGTGATGCCTCCCCCCACGTGCGCCCGTAGAGCCAGCGCGGCGCCTCGACGGCCGCCTGCGGGCCGAGACCGCGATCCACGAGGCCGGTGACGAGGGCGGCCTGCGTCTGCGGCTGGCCCTCGCCCCCCATCGTGCCGTGGACGAGGCGCGGGCGGCCGTCCACCAGGTACATGGACGGGATCAGCGTGTGCGCCGTGCGCTTGCGGGGCGCCAGCCGGTTGGGGTGCGCGGGGTCGAGTGAGAAGAAGGCACCACGGTTCTGTAGGAGCACGCCCGTATCGCCGGCGAGGACGCCGGAGCCGAACTCGAAGTAGAGGCTCTGGATCAGCGAGACCGCGTTGCCGGCGGCGTCGGCCGTGACGATGGCGATCGTGTCGCCCGCGGCCGGCGCCCCAGCGGTGGCCCGCGCGCGGCGGCGCGAGATCAAGTGGCGCCGCGCGGCGAGGTATCCGGGATCGAGGCAGCGACCGACCGGCACCTCCTCGACCGTCGGATCGGTGAGATAACGGTCGCGATCCTCGAACGCGAGCTTCGTCGCCTCGACGACGAGATGGACGTAGTCGGTCTCGTCGAGCGCCGTGAGGTCGAAGCCTTCGAGGAGCGCGAGGATCGCGAGCGCGGCGAAGCCCTGGGTCGGCGGCGGAAAGCCGGCCGCGAGGCCGCCGCGGTAGGGCACGACGAGCGGCTCGACCCAATCGGCCGTGTGGTCGCGCAGGTCCTCGACGGCGAGCGGGCTCCCGGCGGCCCGCGCCCCGTCGACGAGCCGGCGGCCGAGCGCGCCGCGGTAGAACTCCTCGGCACCGCCCTCGGCGATTCGCGCGAGCGTCAACGCGAGCTCCTCCTGGACGAAGCGCTCCCGTGCGAGGAGCGCCGGGTGGTAGACGCGCCAGAGCGCCCGGCGCAGCTCCTCCGGCGCCGCGTGGCCGAAGAGATCTGCGGTCGCCGCGGTCACGCGACGCTGGCCCGCGGACGGCGGAAAGCCCTCCCGCGCGCGGGCGATCGCGTCCTCGAAGAGCGCGGGCCACGTGAC
>JBGPYK010000594.1:0-2183 GCA_041493245.1 Methylomirabilia bacterium
CGACGTGACGGGCTCGTCGTTGCCGAGCACGCTCACCTCGATCTCGCGGGCCCGCACGCCCTGCTCGACGATGAGCCGGCGACCGTGGCGCGCCGCCTCGTCGAGCGCCGCCGGCAGCGCGGCGATGGTCACAACCTTGCTGATGCCCACGCTCGAGCCGAGGTTCGAGGGCTTGACGAAGCAGGGAAACCCGAGCGTGTCGGCGATGCGCGCGCATACCGACGCGGGATCCCGGCGCCACTCGCGCCGTTCGACGGCGAGGAAGTCGATGATGGGCAGGCCGTGAGCCCGGAAGATCGTCTTCATCGTCACCTTGTCCATGCCGACTGCAGAGGCCAGTACGCCGGCGCCCGTGTACGGGATGTCGGCCAGCTCGAGCAGGCCCTGGATCGTGCCGTCCTCGCCGTAGGGCCCGTGCAGCATGACGACGACGACGTCGATGGTGCCACGGAGCTCAGGGGGCAGCCCGGTGGAGGCTTCCATGCTGGCGACGGCCGTCTCGGCCGCGACCTCGCCGGCTTCCGCCCGGTCGGCCAGCGCTTTCTTGACCGCGCCCGTCGGGTCGGCCGAGGGAAGTGCGCGGCGAGCCTCGGCGGCCAGCGCGCGGAGCGGATCTCCGCCCACGACCCAGCGGCCATCGGGCGCGATCCCGATCGGCACCACGGCGTGGCCCCCGCGCTCCAGCGCCTCGATGACCGAGGCCGCCGACGCGAGCGACACCTCGTGCTCTCCCGAGCGCCCGCCGAAGACGACGCCGACCCGCAATCGCGCCATGTCGCGATTCTAGCAGTCGCTACGCGCCGGTCCCTCGCGGATCCGGCTTCGCGACGGAACGCTGGGCGCGCCAGGCGCGCCAGTCGGCGAGACGGCGGGCGACGTCGGCCTCGAGGCCGCGGTCGGTGGGGCGGTAGTACCGGCGTCCGCGGAGTGATTCGGGCAGATGCTCCTGGTCGACGCGCGCGTCGGGGGCGTCGTGAGCGTACTGGTAGCCCGCGGCGTAGCCGAGGTCCGTCATGAGCCGGGTCGGGGCGTTACGGATGTGGAGCGGCACGGGCTCGGCCGGCCGCTCGCTGACGTCCTCCTTCGCCTCGTTGTAGGCCGTGTACACCGCGTTGGACTTGGGAGCCATGGCGAGGTAGAGCGTCGCCTGCGCGAGCGCCAGCTCGCCCTCCGGCGAGCCGAGGAAGTGGTAGGCGTCCTTCGCCGCCAGCGTGAGCGTCAGCGCGCCAGGATCGGCGTTGCCCACGTCCTCGGAGGCGAAGCGGACGAGACGGCGCGCGACGTAGAGAGGGTCCTCGCCGGACTCCAGCATCCGCGTCATCCAGTACAGCGCGGCGTCGGGGTCGGAGTCGCGGAGCGATTTGTGGAGCGCCGAGATGAGGTTGAAGTGCTCCTCGCCGGCCTTGTCATAGAAGAGCGACTTCCGCTGCGCGGCGTCACGGATTGCGGTCTCGGTCACCCGCGGGCGCCCACCCTCGGCGGGCGCGAGCGTCACGGCCAGGTCCAGGATGTTGAGCGCCGCGCGCGCGTCGCCGTTGGCCAGCGCCGCGATGCGGGCGAGCGCGGCATCGTCGACGAGCGGCCGGCGCCGGCCCAGCCCGCGTTCGGCGTCCGTCACCGCGGGCCGCAGGATCCTGACGAGGTCGGCTTCGTCCAGTCCCTGGAGCACGTAGACCCGACAGCGCGAGAGCAGGGCCGCATTCACCTCGAAGGACGGGTTCTCCGTCGTCGCGCCCACGAGAATGATCGTGCCATGCTCGACGTGGGGGAGGAAGGCGTCCTGCTGCGCGCGGTTGAAGCGATGGATCTCGTCGACGAAGAGCACGGTGGACCGGCCGTGCCGCGTCCGCTCGGCCTCCGCCTCGGCGATCACCCCGCGGATCTCCTTGACGCCCGAGAGCACCGCAGAGAAGGCCACGAACTGCGCGCCGGTCGTCCGGGCCATCAGTGAGGCGAGCGTCGTCTTGCCAGTCCCCGGGGGCCCCCACAGGATCATCGAGTGCAGCTCGCCGCGCTCGATGGCGGCCCGGAGGACGCGCCTCGGCCCGAGCAGATGCTCCTGACCGACGACCTCATCGAGCGAGCGCGGCCGCATGCGGTCGGCAAGCGGCGCGCCCTCGACGGCACGAGCGCCGGTGGCCCCACGGGCCGGCGGCAGGTCGAACAGCTCCACGCCTAGCCCG
>JBGPYK010000436.1:0-3200 GCA_041493245.1 Methylomirabilia bacterium
CGAAAAGACCCTCTTCCAGCCCATCGAGAGCCGCACCCTCGTCCGGTGGGGGATGATGGAGGCGATAGGCGCGCAGAACAGGAAGGCCTAGCAGGCTTGCTTCCAAAGGCCCATCTGCTTCGTTGGCGCCCTTGGCCGCGCGCTCAACGTACAGGGAGTACGCCTCGCGCGCGGCCGGCGGGCGCCGCCTCGCATCGGGAGCTTTTTGAGCAACCTGCGGGGTTTCCGCATGGCACGGAAGGTCGGAGCGCCGGGGTGAGCATGGCGACGTGGGCGACGTATCCAGCCGAGGAGCCGCCGCAGGCGGCGCGCGCGCTCGCCGAGCAGGTGGAGCGGGACGGCGGCCACACGCTCGCCCTGTACCGGGAGCCGGTCGGCGACCACTGGCAGATCTTCTGCCTCCTCCCCGCCGAGCGCGTGGAGGCGAGCCCCTACCAGCGCGATCTTTCGCCGACACACGTCAAGCGGCTGACCGAAGCGGTGAAGAAGCTCGACCGCTTCCTCGACCCCGTGGTCGCGCTGTCTCCGCGGCCGGGCGTGTACTGGACGCCGAACGGCAACCACCGGCGCAGCGCGCTCGCGAAGCTCAAGGCCGAGTATGTACCGGCGATCCTCGTCATCGAGCCGGAGGTGGGCTACCAGATCCTCCCCCTGAACACGGAGAAGGCCCACAACCTGAAGGAGAAGTCGCTCGAGGTCATCCGGATGTACCGCGGGCTCGCCGAACAGGAGCCCACGAGTACCGAGGAGGACTGGGCCTTCCAGTTCGAGTCCGCCCACTTCATCACGCTGGGGCTTCTCTACGAGGGCAACAAGCGCTTCGCGGGCGGCGCCTTCGCCCCCATCCTGCGTCGGGTCGACAAGTTCTTGAAGATGACGCTGCGCCGTGGGTTCGAGGAGCGCGGGGAGCGGGCCGGGATGGTCCGCGCCGCCGACGAAGCGCTCGCCATCGTGGTGGCCAAGATCAAGAAGCGCGGCATCAGCCATCCCTACGTGAAGAACTACATCCTGGCGCGCACGACGCCGCTCACGCGCGCGCGCAAGACGTTGCCCGCCTTCGAGCCGACGTTCAAGAAATTGAGGGAAAACATCGAGGCCTTCGACGTCGGCAAGGTCCGCTACGAGGACATCCAGCGCTCGGCCATCATGGCCGTTCCCGCAGGAGAGTGAGACGATCGATCCCCTCACTCATCGCGTGGCCGTCGTGACCGGGGGCGCGGGCGCCCTCGGCCAGGCCGTGACGACACGCCTGCTCGCCGACGGCGCGACCGTCTGGGTGCCGCTGGAGTTCGCGGAGGACGCCGACCGATTGCGGCAGGCCGTCCCCGACGCCGATCGCGGGCGGCTCGCGCTGGACACCGTCGACGTCACCGACCTCGACGCAATGGCCCGCCTGGCCGCGGGCGTCGCGGAACGCCACGGGCGGATCGACGTCCTCGTCACCATCGTGGGCGGCTTCGCGGGCGGCGCGCTGGTCGAGACCGATCGCGCCACGTGGGACCGGATGCTCGCCGTCAATCTCACGAGCGCCTTCGTCGCCGCACGCGCCGTCGTCCCGCACATGCTCGCGGCGCG
This sequence comes from Methylomirabilia bacterium, assembly GCA_041493245.1. Taxonomy (GTDB): domain Bacteria; phylum Methylomirabilota; class Methylomirabilia; order Rokubacteriales; family CSP1-6; genus DATHGT01. The sequence continues at coordinate 1,576 of JBGPYK010000436.1, forward strand.
CCGCGGTCGCGTCGTCACCATCGCCTCCCGCGCCGTGGTGCCGCCGGCCGGCGGCTTCATCGCCTACACCACGGCGAAGGCCGGCGTCATCGCGTTCAGCCAAGCGCTCGCGCACGAGATGCGCCCCCACGGGATCACCGTCAACTGCATCCTGCCGAGCACGATGGACACGCCGGCGAACCGGGCGGCGATGCCGGACAGCGACCGCACGGGGTGGGTGCCCGTGGACGCCGTCGCCGACGCCATCGCCTTCCTCGTCCGGGACGAGTCCGCCCACCTCACGGGCGCGCTCCTGACGGTCTGAGCACGGCGGCCATGGACGAAGGCCGGTACGACCTGATCGTCATCGGCGGCGGCGCGGCGGGGGTCAACGCCGCGAAGAAGGCGCTGGCGCTAGGCGCGCGCACGGCGCTGATCGATCGGGGGCCGCTGGGCGGCGCCTGCGTCAACTTCGGCTGAATCCCCAAGAAGGCCCTGGTCAGGGCCGGGCGGGTCCACCGGCTGGTGCAGGACGCGGCGACCTTCGGGACGCGCACCGGCGAGGTCCGGCTCGACTGGCCGGCCGTCGTCGCGCGCCAGCACGCGATCGTCCACGCGCTGCGGCCGGCGCCCGCGAAGCTCGAGCAGGCGGGCGCCCGCGTGTACCTCGGCGAGGCGCGCTTCGCCGACGCCCACACGCTCGCCGTCGACGGCGCGCGCGTACGGGGCGAGCGCGTGGTCATCGCCGCCGGCTCGGCGCCCGTCATCCCGCCCATCGAGGGCCGCGAGCTGGCAATCACCTCGAACGAGCTGCTCTTCCTGCCGGAGTTCCCCTCGCGTCTCGTCGTTGTCGGGGCGGGCGTGATCGGTCTGGAGATGGCGGGCGCTTTCTGCGATCTGGGCGCGCAGGTGACGGTCATCGGCCGGGATCCCGAGATCCTCCCGACCCTCGACGCCGATGTCGCGGCCTACATCCGCGGCATTCTCGAGCGGCGCGGCGTGACGTTCCACCGCGGCGCGCACGTCACCGCGCTCTCCGGCACGCCGGGCGACGTCACCGCTCGGTTCACGGCCGGTGGGACGACGGGGCAGGCGCGGGGGACCACGGTGTGCCTGGCTGTGGGACGCCGCTGGGATCCGCATACACTCGGCGCCGAGACGCTCGGCCTCGAGACAACCCGCCTCGGGCTTCGGACCAACGCATACCTCGGCACCTCGGTGCCGCACATCTACGCCGCCGGCGACGCGGCCGGCAACGTCCAGCTCACCCCCACCGCGGCCTACGAGGGCCGCGTGGCCGCCCGCAACGCGCTCGAGGGCGACACGGAGACGGTGGACCTCTCGGTGGTGCCGCAGGCCATCTTCACGACGCCCGAGGTCGGCCGTGTGGGCCTCACCCACGCCGAGGCCCGTCGCCGCCAGGTCCCCTGCCACGTCTCGACCCACGACCTCCTGGGTGCCTCCAACGGCATCGCCACCGGTGAGGACGGCGGCTATCTCAAGCTGGTGTTCGACAGCAGCAGCGAGCGCATCCTGGGCGTGCAGATGGTCTCGTACGCCGCGGCCGAGCTGATCCAGCTCGCCGCGCTGGCCATCCGCTCCGGCGCCACGGCCGATCTTCTCGCCACGCAGCTTTCGATCCATCC
>JBGPYK010000122.1:0-6701 GCA_041493245.1 Methylomirabilia bacterium
CGCGGGCTTGGCGGAGGGCGCCACGGTGCGCCTCGCGGGCGTGCAGATCGGCCGCGTCACCGACGTCAGCCTGCCGTCGGAGCCCGGCGGGAAGGTCCGCGTCGCGATGTCGGTCGCGAAGCAGTACGCCACCCGGATCCGTAAGACGTCGGTGGCGCGCATCGCCACCCAGGGGCTCCTCGGCGACAAGATCGTCGAGATCAGCGTGGGAACCGTGGACGCGCCGCCGCTGCAGGCGGGCGAGGCGATCACCGCGCGCGATCCCTTCGAGATCGGCGACGCGATCACGGAGGGCGCCGAGACGCTCAAGGGCATCACCGCGCTGGCCGAAGCCCTGCGCAAGACGTCGGAGAGCCTCAACCAGTCCGGGCTGATCGAGGACGCCGCCGTCACCGTCAGGACGGCCCAGGGGCTCGCCGAGCGGTTCGGCCGCATCGCCGACCAGGTGGAGCGGGGACGCGGCTGGGCCCACGCCCTCCTCTACGAGGAGCCCGTGGCTCTGCGCAAGCTCAACGACGTGATCGCCTCCACGCAGACGCTGCTAGACCGCGTGGAGCGCGGGCAAGGGGTCGCGGGCGTCCTCACCTCGTCGCAGAGCACGGAGGCGGCCAAGCGCCTCGTGGCGCTCATGGACCGCATCGGGCGGCTGGGGGAGGCGGCGCCGGGCGACGGGGGCCTGCTCGCCGCGCTCCTCTTCGATCCGAAGTACCAGGCCATTCTTGACGACGTCCGCGGCGCCGCTCACAACCTGCGGGTGGTCTCCGAGCGGGTCGTGGGCGGGAGAGGCACCCTCGGTAGCCTCGTGACGGACCAGGCCGACGACGGCGGGCTGCGCCTGGTCATCCAGGACCTCCGGGCCGCCCTGGCCAACCTGAAGCAGATCACGGAGAAGATCAACGAAGGCGAGGGAACGATCGGGGCCCTCATCGCGGATCCCACGGTGTACGAGCAGCTCGTGTCGATCCTCGAGGGCGCCCAGCGCAGCTCCATCCTGCGCTTCCTCATCCGCGGCCTCGGCAAGGGCAAGACGGAATGAGCCCGCGCGACCGCAGCGTCTACCGCTGCCAGCAGTGCGGCTTCGCGAGTGCAAAACCTGGCACCTGCCCGGACTGCAAGCGCGCGACGGGTGAGCTGGTGGCGCTTGTGGAGGAGCGGACGGCGCCGGTGACGGGAAGGGCGCGTCGCGTCGCGCCGTCGAGCGGGCCCCGGCCCATCCGTGACGTCGCGATGGACCAGGCCGAGCGCCGGCGGACGGGCATCGGCGAGCTGGACCGGGTCCTCGGCGGCGGCGTCGTCCCCGGCTCGCTCGTGCTCATCGGCGGGGATCCGGGAATCGGCAAGAGTACGGTGCTGCTTCAAGCCGCGCGCGCCCTCGCGGAGGTGGCGCCGCCCGTGCTCTACGTGTCTGCGGAGGAATCCGCGGCGCAGGTGAAGCTGCGCGCCAAACGGCTGGGCGCCGTCACCGACGGGCTGCTCCTGTGGTCCGAGAGCGATCTCGGCGCCGTCCAGGCCGTGCTCGACGACCTCAAGCCGCGCACGCTCGTCATCGACTCGATCCAGACCGTGTTCCTGCCCGAGCTGGAGTCGGCGCCGGGCAGCGTCGCCCAGGTGCGGGAATGCGGCGCACGGCTCATGACGATCGCCAAGGCCACGGGCATCGCGACCTTCATCGCGGGTCACGTCACCAAAGACGGCGCGATCGCGGGTCCCCGTGTTCTCGAGCACCTGGTCGACACCGTGCTCTACTTCGAGGGCGAGCAGCACCACGCGTACCGGATCCTCCGCGCGGTGAAGAACCGGTTCGGCTCGACCAACGAGATCGGCGTTTTCCAGATGGAGGAGCACGGGCTCGTCGAGGTCGGCAACCCCTCGGGGCTCTTCCTCGCCGAGCGCCCCCGCGACGTGCCCGGGTCGGTGATCGTCTCGAGCCTCGAGGGCACGCGCCCGCTCCTCCTGGAGCTGCAGGCGCTCGTGTCGCCGGCGTCCTTCGGGACGCCGAGGCGCACGGTGCTGGGCGCGGACTACAACCGCGCGTGCCTGCTCCTCGCCGTGCTCGAGAAACGGGCGGGCGTACCGCTCGGCAGCCAGGACGTCTTCGTCAATGTTGCCGGCGGCGGCCGGGTGACCGAGCCCGCCGCGGACCTGGGGATCGTCATCGCGGTGGCCTCGAGCTACATGGACCGCCCGGTACGGGGCGACGTCGTCCTGATGGGCGAGGTCGGCCTCACGGGCGAGGTCCGCGCGGTGACCGGTGTCGAGGCGCGCGTGAAGGAGGCGGCGGCCCTCGGGTTCCGCGAAGCGGTGGTGCCGAAGAGCAACGTCGCCGACGGGGCGAAGCTGGCGCTGCCGGTGCACGGCGTAGCGAGTGTGCACGAGGCCATCGATGCGCTCCTGGGCTGAAGCCGGTGAAGGAACCATGCCGAGGATCGCTGCGCTCATCCCCGCCGGCGGCACCGGGACTCGCGTGGGCAGCCGGACGCCGAAGCAGTTCCTGGCCCTCGGCGGCGTGTCCATCCTCGCGGCGACGGTGCGGCACTTCGCGCGGCATCCGGGCGTCGGGGCCATCGTCGTGGCGGTGCCGGCGGCCCACGTCGATCGCGCGCGACGCGCGCTCCGCGGGCTTCCGCGCCGTGCCGCGATCACCGTGGTCCCCGGCGGGCCCACCCGGCAGGAGTCGGTCTGGCTCGCGCTCCAGGCGGCGCCCGCGGTAGCCGAGATCGTCCTCGTTCACGACGCCGTGCGCCCCTTCATCACCCGCGCGCTGATCGACGCCGTCGTGGACGCCGCGCGGGACGGGGGAGCGGCCATCTGCGCGCTCCCCATCGTGGAGACGGTCAAGCGCGTGCGCGGTGACGAGGTGGAGGCGACCGTGGACCGCGCCGGGCTCTGGACCGTTCAGACGCCGCAGGCGTTCCGCGGGGACCTGCTGCGCGGGGCGCACGAGAAAGCGCGGCGCGACGGCGTGGTGGGCACGGATGACGCCGCGCTCGTCGAGCGCCTCGGCCACCACCCCGTCAAGGTGGTTCGCGGGCTCGAGGGCAACCTCAAGATCACCACGCCCGAGGATCTTCGCCGGGCGCGCCGGATGGGACGATGAACCGGGTCGGCTTCGGCTTCGATCTCCATCCGCTCGTCCCTGACCGGGCGCTGGTGCTGGGCGGCGTCGCCCTCGAGTCCGACCTCGGCCTCGCCGGTCACTCCGACGCCGACGTGTTGTCGCACGCCATCGGTGAGGCGCTCCTCGGCGCGCTGGCGCTCGGCGACCTGGGGAGGCACTTTCCCGACAGCGATCCGCGCTACCGGGGAATCTCGAGCCTCGTGCTCCTCAGACACGTCATGGAGCTGGTGAGGGCGCGAGGGGCGCGGGTGGTGAACGTGGACGCCACGGTGCTCGCGCAGGCACCCCGGCTCTCGCCGCGGTTGCCGGAGATGGCCAAGCGCCTGGCCGACGTTCTGGGTGTCGACTCCGAGGCGGTGAGCGTGAAGGCCAAGAGTCCCGAGGGGCTCGGCCTCGTGGGCCGCCGGGAGGGCATCGCGGCCATGGCGGTCGTCAACGTGGAGGTGTCGTGAAGGTCTATAACACGCTCACGCGAACGAAGGAGGAGCTGGTCCCGCTGACGCCCGGCCAGCTGCGGATGTACGTCTGCGGCGTCACCGTGTACGACCTGTCCCACATCGGTCACGCGCGCAGCGCGATCGTCTTCGACGTCATCCGGCGCTACCTCCTCTTCAAGGGGTACCGCGTCACCGTCGTCAAGAACTTCACGGACGTTGACGACAGGATCATCCGTCGCGCCAACGCGGACGGCGTCGCCGCTCGCGAGATCGCGGAGCGCTACATCGCCGAGTACCAGGCCGACATGGCGAGCCTCGGGGTCCGGCCGGCCGACGTGGAGCCGAAGGCGACCGAGCACATCCCCCAGATGATCGCGCTGATCGAGCGGCTCGTCGCCGGCGGCTTCGCCTACGTGGTCGACGGCGACGTGTACTTCGAGGTGCGGAGCTTCCCGGGCTACGGCAAGCTCTCGGGCAAGAACCTGGACGAGCTGCTGGCGGGCGCGCGCGTGGAGGTCGACGAGCGCAAGCGGGACCCCCGCGATTTCGCGCTCTGGAAGTCGGCCAAGCCGGGCGAGCCGTCGTGGGCGAGTCCATGGGGGCCGGGACGTCCGGGCTGGCACATCGAGTGCTCGGCGATGTCCATGCAGTACCTGGGCGAGTCCTTCGACCTCCACGGCGGCGGCGAGGATCTGATCTTCCCCCACCACGAGTGCGAGATCGCCCAGTCCGAGGCCGCGACCCGCAAGCCGTTCGTCAAGGTCTGGGTCCACAACGGGTTCGTGAACCTCGGCGCCGCGAAGATGTCGAAGTCCCTCGGCAACACGCTCACGATCAAGGAGTTCGCGAAGCGTCACGATCCGCAGGCGATCCGCCTCTGGCTGCTCGGCACCCATTATCGCAACCCCGTGGAGTTCGCCGAGGACCGCATGCGCGAGACGGCACGCGCGCTCGAACGCCTCCAGCGGCTTCGCGTGGACGCTCGCATGTTCGGGATCGAGCCGGACAGCCGTTCCGCGCGGGAGACGGTCGACCCTTGGCGGGCGTTCCGGGACCGTTTCGAAGCGGCGATGGACGACGACTTCAATACGCCCCAGGCCCTGGGTGTGATCTTCGAGCTGGCGCACGCGCTCTACGATCGGCGCGATGCGGCTTCCCGTGAGCCGCAAGCGCGCGCGGAGTTTGGCGGCGGGGTGCAGGAGATGGTGAGCCTTGCCAACGTGCTCGGGGTGCTCGAGCAGGCTCCCGAGATGCACGTCGTCTCCGCGGGCGGAACGGTTCCGGCGCCCACCGACTCTGTGCGCGTGTGGGTCTTCCCGGAGATGGAGTCGACGCTGCGGGATCGGATCGGTCGCCTGCTCGAAGAACGTCACGAAGCTCGGGCACGGAAGGACTTCGCTCGGGCGGACGCGCTCCGGGCGGAGATCCAGGCCCTCGGCTTTCTCGTCGAAGATATTCCGAACGGCGTTCGCCTCGCGCCGAAGAGCGGCCCACGATCGTGAGCGAGGACGTCGTCTACGGGCGCAACCCGGTGCTCGCCCTTCTGCGCGAGCGCAGTCGACGCGCTGACGAAGTCGCGGTGCTGTCGGGGGCGGCCGGCCCGCTGGCCGAGGTCGTCGCACTGGCGCGCCGAGCGGGGGTGAAGGTCTCGTACCGAACGCGGGACCAGCTCACGGCGATGGCGGGGTCTCCCCACCACCAGGGCGCGGTGGCGCGGGTCGCCTCCGCGGAGTACGTTGACCTCTCCCGGCTCGAGCTCATTCCTCGGGATCGGGGTGAGGCCGCCTTCTTCCTGGCACTCGACCAGGTCCAGGACCCACGTAACCTTGGCGCCCTCCTCCGGACCGCCGACGCCTTCGGAGTCCACGGGGTCATCGTCCCCAAACACCATCAAGTTGGCTTGACCGCTGCCGCGGCCAGGACGGCCATGGGGGCGGTCGAGTCGGTCCCCGTCGCCCGGGAGACCAACCTGGTCAACGCGCTAGAAACGCTCAAAAAATCCGGGGTCTGGGTCTATGGGGCTGTCCTCGAAGGCGGGGTGCCGGCCTGGGGGGCGGACCTCTCGGGCCCCCTCTGCCTGGTCCTCGGCGGCGAAGGGGAGGGGCTTCGGCCCCTCGTCACTCGGGCCTGCGACGTGTTGATCACAGTGCCGATCACCGGCCGGGTCGGGTCGCTGAACGTTTCGGCCGCGGGAGCCGTCCTTTGCTATGAGGTGGCTCGTCAGAGAGCTGTTCGAGATGAAACACCTTGACTTCTCGTAACCCCGAAAGTAAAGTGAAGTTTTGTCTGTGCTGGCGTAGCTCAGTGGCAGAGCAACTGCCTTGTAAGCAGTGGGTCGGGGGTTCAAATCCTCCCGCCAGCGCCAGCCTTTTCGGGGAGTCCTCATACACATGCCGGCGGGTTCGGGGAGGTACCCAAGTGGCCAAAGGGGGCAGACTGTAAATCTGCTGGCGTACGCCTTCGGGGGTTCAAATCCTCCCCTCCCCACCATGTTGCGCGAGCCGCAGGACGTCGCGGGGCTGGGGCCTCGCCGTCCGAGGCGAGCCTATGCGAGGCGAGCCTATGATTGTCACGAGTGACGCGCGCCCGGCTCGCCGCGTGCGTGGCGCGGGTCGGAGGCGCGTGACGAACACGGGCGGGAATAGCTCAGCGGTAGAGCGCCAGCCTTCCAAGCTGGGGGTCGCGGGTTCGAATCCCGTTTCCCGCTCCAGGTTTTGCGAGCCGCAGCACGTCGCGGGGCTGGGGCCCCGCCGTTCGAGGCGAGCCTATGAACAGTTTTGCGAGCCGCAGCACGTCGCAGGGCGCTGTGCGAGCCACAGCACGGCCGGGGGCTGGGGCCCCCGCGTGCGAGGCGAGCCTCAGAGCAATGATTGTCGGCGATCGCGCCCATGTAGCTCAGACGGCAGAGCGCGTCCTTGGTAAGGACGAGGTCTCCGGTTCAATCCCGGACATGGGCTCCATCTTGGTGAGGCGGGGGGATTGGCGTGGGGAATAGGAGGTAGGGGATGGCGAAGGCGAAGTACGAGCGGACGAAGCCGCACGTGAACATTGGGACGATTGGGCACATTGATCACGGCAAGACGACGCTGACGGCGGCGATCACGAAGGTGCTGCACACGAAGAACGCGAAGATTGCGGTGCGGGAG
>JBGPYK010000197.1:0-5313 GCA_041493245.1 Methylomirabilia bacterium
GAGCCGCCCGCTCTTGCCGCGGATCAACTCGGCGACGTCCGGGTTCTTCTTCTGCGGCATGATCGACGAGCCGGTGGCGAAGGCGTCGGAGAACTCGACGAAGCCGAACTCGGCGGTGGCCCACAGCGTGAGGTCCGCGGCGAGCCGCGAGAGGTGCATGCCGGTGATGGCCGCCGCGGCGAGGAACTCGATGAGGTAGTCGCGGTCGCTGACGGCGTCGAGGCTGTTGGCGCTGGCGGCGGCGAAGCCGAGGTCCCGGGCGAGGGCCTCGCGGTCGATGGGGAACCCGGTGCCCGCCAGGGCCCCGCTGCCGAGCGGCAGGACGTCGGCCCGCGCCCAGCATCCCTCGAAGCGTTCGCGGTCGCGCTGGAGCATGAAGACGTAGGCGAGGAGGTGATGGGCGAGAACGACAGGCTGCGCGCGCTGCAGATGCGTGTAGCCCGGCATCGGCGCGTCCACCGTCTGCTCCGCGCGCTCCACGAGCGTGGCCTGCGTCCGCCGGAGCCCTTCGCCGATCCGCGCCACGGCGTCGCGCAGGTAGAGGCGTTCGTCGAGCGCGATCTGGTCGTTGCGCGAGCGCCCCGTATGGAGCTTGCCGCCCACGGCGCCGGCCAGCTCGATCAACCGGCGCTCGATGTTCATGTGGATGTCTTCCAGCTCCTGCCGGAAGGGAAAGCGCCCGCTCGCCAACTCCTCGCGCACGGCCTCGAGGCCTTTCACGATCGCCTGCCGCTCGTCCTCGGTGAGAAGCCCGGCCCGGCCGAGCGCGCCCGCCCACGCGATGCTGCCCGCGATGTCGTGGGGCCAGAGGCGACGGTCGAAGGTGAGGGAGGCCGTGAAGCGCTCAGCGGTCGGGTCGGTGCCCTCGGTGAAGCGCCCGCCCCACGGCTTGGCCGCCCCTGGTTCCTCCGGCGGTGCCATCAGGCGAGGAGGCCGGCGATGTCGGCCATGATGCGCTCCGTCACCTGCCGGCGCGCGACCCGCCGGTCCCCGAATGCGGACGGCGCGAAGCGCCGCGCGGGACCGAAGCGGACCCCGAGGGGATACGGGCGGGGAACGTAAAAGCGCCGGCCCACGAGGGCCTCGTAGGTCCCCCGGATGCCGGCCGGCACGACAGGCAGGCCCGAGCGGAGCGCGAGCAGCCCCACGCCGGGCAGGCCTGGCTCGAGGCGGCCCTGGACGCTGAAGGGGCCCTCGGGAAAGATGCCGACGACGCTGCCGGCCGCCAGCGCGTCGAGCGCCCGGCGCAGCGCTCCTGGGCCGGGACGGTCGAGGTCGATGGGGATCGACCCGATGTGGCGGTGGAAGAACGGGTGGAGCGGCGTCGCGCGGTACACGCGGGGCATGACCAGGAACGCGACGGGCCGGGGAAGCGTGACGCCGAGGACGACACCGTCGAGGTAGTTGTGGTGGTTGGCGGCGACGATGAAGGGGCCGGCCTCGGGCACGTGCTCCAGCCCTTCGACGGTGAGGCCGCAGAGACGTCCGAGCGCCGCGCGCGCCGAGGCGCGCAACGCGGCGTAGAGCAGGGGAGCGGCCACGGGAGCGGAAGCCGCGGGCGGCTTCGCCATCGCGGCGGTCGGGCGCGCCATATCGCCGGTCTTATAGCACGTTCACCGGGTGCGCGCGAGACGATAGCGGGCGACGGCGGCGTTGTGCTCGGCGATGGTCGCCGAGAAGTGGTGACGGTGGTCGTCGCGGGCGACGAAGTAAAGGTAGTTCACGGGCGCGGGATCGAGCGCGGCCTCGATGGCCGGCAGCCCCGGGCTGGCGATGGGACCCGGGGGCAGACCGGAGCGCACGTAGGTGTTGAACGGGTGGTCCGTCGCGAGATCGGCGCGGCTGAGGGCGCGCCGCTCTTTGCCCACGGCGTATTGCACGGTGGGATCGGCCTGGAGCGGCATGCCGAGCTTCAGGCGGTTCCAGAACACGGCGGAGATGAGGCGCAGCTCCTCCCGCACGACCGCTTCGCGCTCGATGATGGACGCGAGCGTGAGCAGCTCGTGGACGCTCAGGCCGCGCTCCCGTGCCCCCGCGACGATCTCGGGCGTCAGCTTCGCGCGTAGGCGCTGGACCGTCCGCGTGAGGATCTGCTCGGGCGTGAGGCCCTTGGTGAAGTAGTACGTGTCGGGGAAGACGTAACCCTCGAGGCTCGCGGCGTCGACGCCGAGGCTCCGGAGGAAGACCGGGTCCGCGGCGACGCGCGCAACGTCCTCGGCGCGGCCGAGCTGCTGCGGCTCGAGCGCCCGCGCCAGCTCCGCGACCGTCGCGCCTTCCGGATGAAGGACGGGATGCAGGCGGACCTTTCCGCTCTCGAGCAGGCGCAGCGCCCCGAGCGTCGTCGTGCCGCGGGTGAACTCGTACTCGCCGGCGCGCAGCGCGCGGGCGCTGCCGCGCAGGACCCCGAGGGCGACGAACGCGGCCGGACTGCGGACGACGCCGCCGTCGCCGAGCCGCCGGGCGATCGCGAGGACGCCTGCGTGGGCCGGGATGTCGACGACCCGCGAGCCCTCGGCAAGGGCCACCGCCGGCGTCACCGTCCGCCAGGCCTCGACCCCGAGCACGACCACCGCCGAGACGAGGAGGACGAGGCCGACCCGGCGGACGAACGTGCGCCGACCCCCCATGATTTCCAGAGTTTACACCCCGTCGCCGTCATCGCATCGGGTCCGCACCGGAGTGATGGGGCGTCGCGTCTGCGATCCTGCTATACTCAACGGCCGGGATTCAGTCCCGGAATTCCTCAAGGGGGTCTTCATGCTGGAGCTCGAACTCCCTACTCGCCACGAGTGGGCTACCCAGGAACGGACCTACGGGAAGCTGGTCATCGAACCGTTCGAGCCCGGCTTCGCCCTCACCGTCGGCAACGCCTATCGCCGCGTGCTGCTTTCCGCCATCCACGGCGCCGCGCCGATCTGGGTGAAAATCGAGAACGTCCTGCACGAGTTCTCCCACCTGCCCGGAGTGATGGAGGACACGCTGGACATCCTCGTGAACCTCCGCAACGTCGTCTTCGGACTTCACGTCAACCGACCGAAGATCCTGAGGTTGAAGGCCCAGGGCGCCGGGGTGGTGAAGGCCGAGAACTTCGAGCCCGACGCCGACGTCGAGATCCTCACCCCGGAGGCCACCCTGGCGACGCTCGATAAGGACGGGATGCTCGAAATGGAGGTATGCATCGAGCGCGGCCGCGGTTACGTCCCCGCCGACCGGCGCGAGCCCGAAGCGCTGCCTATCAACGCGCTCCTGCTCGACGCGAACTTCTCGTCGATCAAGCAGGTCAACTTCCACGTCGAGAGTCTGCCCGACGGCCACGAGCGGCTCGTGCTCGAGCTGTGGACGGACGGCAGCGTGACCCCCGTGGCGGCCGTGGGCGAGGCCTCGCGGATCCTCGAGGACCACTTCGAGCTGTTGACGAACTTCCCGGAGGTCGTGCCGGAGACCGAGGAAACCGAGCGCGACGAGGCGCGGCCGCGCGCGGAGTTGAACGAGAACCTCTTCCGCAACGTGGACGAGCTCGAGCTGTCGGTGCGCGCATCGAACTGCCTGAAGACGGCGAACATCCGGACGATCGCCGACCTCGTGCAGCGCAGCGAGCAAGAGCTGCTGAAGACCAAGAACTTCGGTAAGAAGTCCCTCAACGAGATCAAGACGATCCTGGGGGAAATGGGTCTCCACCTGGGCATGCGCCTGGACGGCGAGGAACTCGAACGTCTGCGCTCGCAGTACGAGCGCTCCTTCGAGACCTGATCACATGGGGGGCCCCGAGCGGGCCCCCCAATCCCCCCGACGCTCGGGCCGCCCCGGCGAAGCCGTGGCGGCCCTCGACCTCCGACAAGCTCCTGGGCTCGGGAGCCCCGAGCGGGCCCCCCAATCCCCCCGACGCTCGGGCCGCCCCGGCGAAGCCGTGGCGGCCCTCGAACTTAGAGGGCTAGCAGGATGCGGCACAACTCGCAGGCTGCTCAAAAAGGTCCAGATGCGAGGCGGCGCCCGCCGGTCGCACGCGAGGCGTACTCCCTGTACGTTGAGCGTGCGGCCAAGGGCGCCAACGAAGCAGATGGGCCTTTTTCAGCAGCCTGCGAGGCGGGTTTTGATGCGGTCGACGGCTTCTTCGGTCTGGTCGCGGCGGCCGAAGGCGGTGAGCCGCAGGTAGCCCTCACCGCTCGGCCCGAAGCCCGAGCCCGGCGTGCCCACGACGTGGGCGTCGTTCAGGAGCCTGGCGAAGAAGTCCCACGACGAGAGCCCCCGCGGCGTCCGCACCCAGAGATAGGGCGCGTTCCGGCCTCCGTACACCGTGAGGCCGACCGCCGCCAGCCCCTCGCGGATGATGCGGGCGTTGTCCATGTAGAAGTCGATCAGCGTCTGCACTTGGCGCCGCCCCTCGTCCGTGTACACCGCAGCCGCCCCGCGCTGCACGATGTACGGGCCGCCGTTGAACTTCGTCGACTGCCGCCGCAGCCAGAGCGCGTTGAGGCTCACGCGCTCGCCGGCCGCCGTCCGGCCGCTCAGCTCTTTGGGGACGACGGTGAACGCGCAGCGCGTGCCCGTAAAGCCGGCGAGCTTCGAGAAGCTGCGGAACTCGATGGCCACCTCACGCGCGCCGTCGATCTCGAAGATCGAGTGCGGGACGTCGGGCTCGCGGATGTACCCCTCGTAGGCGGCGTCGTAGAGCAGCACGGCCTCCTCGTGGCGGGCGTAGTCCACCCAGCGGGCGAGTGCCTCGCGCGTCATGACGGCGCCGGTCGGGTTGTTCGGGTAGCAGAGGTAGATCAGGTCGACGTGGCGGTCGGGGAGGGCGGGCTGGAAGGCCGTCTCGGCCGTGCAGGGCAGGTACACAAAGCCGTCGTAGCGCCCGTTCTCGCCCGCCGACCCCGAGCGCCCGGCCATGACGTTGCTGTCGACGTAGACGGGGTAGATCGGGTCGGTCACGGCCACGACGCAGTCGGGACCGAAGATCTCCTGGATGTTGGCGCTGTCGCTCTTCCCGCCGTCGCTGACGAAGACCTCGTCGGGCGCCACGCGCACGCCGCGGGCGCCGTAGTCGTGCGCCGCGATCAGCTCGGTGAGGAACTCGTAACCCGGCTCGGGCCCGTAGCCGCGGAAGGTCTCGGCGTGCGCCATCTCGTCCACGGCGGCGTGCAGGGCGGCGATGACCGCGGGGGGCAGCGGCTGCGTGACGTCGCCGATGCCGAGGCGGATGATGCGGGCGTCGGGATGCGCGGCCTGGAAGGCCTTGATCCGCGCCGCGATGTCCGTGAACAGATAACTGCTCTTGAGCTTGAGATAGTTGTCGTTGACGCGCGCCACTCGCCC
>JBGPYK010000129.1:0-6563 GCA_041493245.1 Methylomirabilia bacterium
ATGGCGACGAGGTCTCCTCGTTTGACATATCCCAAGGATCGGGCCTTCGCCTGCGCCAGCCGGACCATCGCGTCGGTGCTCCGGTACGAGGGAACGAGGACAGGATGGACGCCCCAGACCAAGCAGAGCGCCTTGACGGTGTTCGGTTCGGAGCTGATAGCGATCATCGGCTGAGCGGGCCGGTAGCGGGCGATCATGCGCACCGTGCTTCCGGAGGTGGTGGGAATCAGGAAGGCTTTGACCTGGAGGTCGCGCGCCAGCAAGACCGCGGCGTGACTGATCGCTTCAGGCACACTTCTGGTGATTCCTTCGAATTGAGATCTGGGCTCCAGGATGCTCTCCGTCTCCAGAGCCACCTGAGCCATCATCTTCACGGCCTGGATGGGATAGCTGCCCACCGCCGACTCTTCGGAGAGCATGAGCGCGTCGGTGCCGTCCAAGACCGCGTTGGCGATATCGGCGACCTCGGCACGCGACGGCCGGGGATTGTCCACCATCGATCTCAACATCTGGGTGGCCGTGATGACCGGCTTGCCCAGACGATTGGCGTTGCGGATCATCATTTTTTGCAGCACGGGGATTCTCTCGGGAGCGGTCTCCAATCCCAGATCGCCCCGAGCCACCATGATCGCGTCCGCTTCTTCCAGAATCGCATCGAGATGATCCAAGGCCTCGTGCTTCTCGATCTTGGCGATGATCGGGATGCGACTGCCTCTTTTCTTGATTTCCCGGCGGGCGTCGAGAATATCTTCACGACCCCGGACAAACGAGAGGGCCACCAGATCCACTCCCTGCTCGATGCCAAAGGCCAGGTCACGCTTGTCTTTCCGCGTGAGCGACGGGAGATCCAGGCTTCCTTGCGGGAAGTGGATTCCCTTGTGCGAACTTAGCACGCCGCCCACCACGATGTGACACGAGACGTCGTCCGATGTCAGACTGACGGCTTCGAGTTCGATCTCTCCGTCGCCGAGCAGAATCCGATTCCCTTTTTTGACGAGTCGCGGGAGCCGCTGGACATTGACGGAGACGATCTCATGATTGCCCAAGACCTTTCGGGTCGTCAGCACGAACCGGCGACCGGTTTGCAACCTCGCCCGGTCTCCCGCGATAGGGCCGATGCGAACCTTAGGACCCTGAAGATCCTGCAAAATCGCGACCGGTCTCTCGAGCCCCTGAGCCATCCGACGGATTTTCTTGATGATGCTGGCGTGAAACGCATGATCGCCATGGCTGAAGTTCAGCCGGGCGACATCCATGCCGGCTTGCATGAGCCCGTTTAACACCGTTTCGGATTGGCTGGCAGGGCCAATGGTGCAGACAATTTTTGTTCGACGCATGTTTTCTACCTTACATGGGCGGGTCGAGGAATCAAAACACGCGTCCTTTCCGCCCCTTGCTTCTTCTGCTCTGGGCAAGCGACGTATGAGGAGCCTGTCGGGGTATCGAGGAGTCCCCGGCTTGGCTGGGGTCGCTGTCTCTCACTTGCCTCCGAACGCGAGACGCCGTATGGTGCGCAGCATGCCATCGAACTTCGTGACCCTACCCGAGATCCGGCGTGCCGCCCGTAAGCGCCTGTCCCGCGACGTGTGGAACTTCGGCGCGGGCGGGTCCGAGACCGAGACGACGAGGCGGCGGAACCGCCGCGCGCTCGACCGCCTGGCCATCCGTCAGGACGTCCTCGTGGATGTCCGCGAGATCGACCTCACGACGACGTTCCTGGGTCGCCCGCTGTCGATGCCGGTCATGGTCGCGCCCATGGGCGGCCTCGTGCTCTTCCACCCAGAGGGCGACGTCGAGATGGCGCGCGGCGCCGCCATGGGCGACACGCTCGTCGCGCTCAGCGGCGCCACCGGATGGCCGGTGGAGGACGTGGCGAAAGCGAGCGCGGGGCCCAAGCTGTTCCAGCTCTATCACCACGGAGATCGCGCGTGGGCGGCCGACCTCCTCGCTCGCGTGGACGCGTCCGGGTATTGCTCCGTCTGCCTAACCGTCGACGTGCAGCTCTATAGCCGCCGCGAGCGCGACATCGTCAACCGCTACAGCCCCCGGCAAGCGATGTCGGTCGCGCCCAACCCGCGGGGGCCGGATCCGAACTATCCGGCGCGGCTCACCTGGGACGACGTCGAGTGGCTCAAGAAGACGACGCGGCTGCCCCTCGGCCTCAAGGGCATCATGACCGCGCGCGACGCGCGGCGCGCGGTGGACAGCGGGGTCGAGATCATCTGGGTGTCGAACCACGGCGGGCGCCAGCTCGATCACACGCAAGCGACGATCGATGCGTTGCCGGCCATCGTGGACGCCGTGGCCGGTCGCGCCGCCATCGTGATCGACGGCGGCTTCGGCCGGGGCACCGACGTCATCAAGGCGGTGGCCCTCGGCGCCGACGTGGTCGCGATGGGGCGGGCGGTGCTGTGGGGCCTGGCCGCCGACGGCGCCGCCGGCGTGGCCTGCGCCCTCGACATCCTGCGCTCCGAGATCCGCACGACGCTGGGATTGTGCGGGCAGACCAGCATTCGAGGCCTGCGCCCCGACGTCGTGATACGCGTCGATTATTGAAGTCGGCTGTTGGGGTTGAAGCCCTCCAGTCGACAGACGTAGCACGTGGTGACGGGAATCGGATGCGTCTGCCTCGGCGGCGGCCCTGAACCTGGACAGCGCGGCTCCGAGTTCCGCACTCCTCGGATCATTCGGCGGGACGGGCAGCCCCGAGAAACGAGGCTGGCATGCGCTTGGCGTCCAAGATCTTCGCGGCGTCGACAGTGATCGTGCTGGCGCTGGTCGGCCTCGCCGGATGGAGTCTGGTCGCCGTGGATCGTCTGGTGCGGGCCCATCGCGAGATCATCAGCCACTCGCTTCCCGCGCTCCAGATCGAAGCCTCTCTCCGTGAAGCCGTGCCCCGGCTGCTCCGCCTCGAGGCTCGCCATCTGGTGCTGCGGGACCGCGCCTACGGCGGTCTCTTGACGGAGCGTGGGGACCAGGCCACCGAGGAAATCGAGCAGCTGGGTCCTTTCCTCAGGTCCTCGGTGGAACAGGGCTTCCATCGTGAGGCGATGGAGGCGCTCGCAGCGTACCGGCAGCAGCTGAAGACGGAACTCGCCCTGCTGGCCCGGGGGGAGACAGCGCAAGCCGTGCGTGTATCGGAAGGGCCGGCCCGGGCGGCCGCCGAGCGACTGGAAGGGGCCCTGGCCCAGCTGACGGGAGCGACGTCGAGCGAGGTCGACCGGGCCCAGGCGGCGGTCCGCGCGCTCGAGACGCGGACGTGGCGCACGGTGCTCCTCACCTTGACGATCGGCCTCCTTGGCGCGATCGGCACGATCGGCGTCGTCGCGCTCCGCACGACGCGCTCGGTGCGGCGTTTGTCAGAAGCCACCGCTCGGGTGGCGAATGGGAACTTCACAGATCCGCTGCCGGTCGAGACGCGCGACGAGATCGGGGACCTGACCCGATCCTTCAACCGCATGGCCGAACGGTTGCGGGAGGTCGAGACGCTGAAGCAGCGGTTCTTCTCCCACGTCACCCACGAGCTTCGCAGCCCGCTCACCGCGATCATCGCCGCGAGCCAGCTCCTTCAAGGGCAGACACGCGACGTGCTCGATGCCAAGCAGCGCCACTGGCTCGAGCTGATCGACGCCAGCGTCGCCCGGCTGCTCGGATTGATCAATCAGATCCTGGACTGGAATCGCCTGCGGGCGGGGGTGTTTCCCATCGAGCGCCGGTCCATCGTGCTCGACAAGGTCGTGGCGCACATCCTCGACTTGCTCCGAGCCGAGGCCGAGCAGCAGGGCCTGCGCCTGGAGGAGCGCGTGACGGGCACCGACTTCGCGATCATGGCCGACGAGGAAGCCGTGACGAAGGTGATCGTTAATCTCGTCGGGAACGCCATCAAGTTCACGCCGCGGGGAGGCGCGATCGAGATCGCGGTGACGGACGCGGGCTCGCACGTCGAGCTGGCCGTACGGGACAATGGGCCGGGGATCGCCGCCGCGGACCTCGCCCGGATCTTCGAGCCCTATCAGCAGGCGCATCGCGAGCGCACGGGCTCCGGTCTCGGTCTCGCCATCGTCAACGAGCTGGTCTCGGCCCACGACGGTTCGGTGGCTGTCGAGAGCCGGGTCGGGGAGGGAGCCTCGTTCACCGTCCGGCTGCCGCGGACGGCGCCGGTGCCATGAGGCGGCTCGGCCTCGTCCTTGCGATCGTGGTCCTCTGCGCCGGATGCGCGTCCGTCGGCTGGTTCCGCGATGCGCTCGGGGACCGACAGGAGCGGCGGCTGACCCGTGCGGGTGAGCTGGCCCGCGATAGGCAGCCGAGCGCGGCTCGTGACCTCTACGAGGGGCTCGTTCGCGAACCGTCCCTGGATACCGGGCGCGCGATCGCGTTGTACAAGCTCGGACGCCTCTACACGAATCCCGCGAGCGGGTTTCTCGACTACCGCGCGGCCCAGATCGCGTTCGAGCGATTACTGGCCGAGTACCCGAAGAGCGACTGGGAGGCGGACGCCAGAGCGTGGCACGCGACGCTCGTCGAGATCCAGGCGCTGGAGGCCGAGGCCGCTTGGCTCAGGGACGAGGCCACCAAGCTCCAGGCTGATCTCCAGGCACGGGAGGCTGAAGCCGCTCGGCTCAGGGGCGAGGCCACCAAGCTCAAGGCTGATCTCCGGGCACGGGAGGCCGAGGCCGCTCGGCTCAGGGGCGAGGCCACCAAAGTCAAGGCTGATCTCCAGGCACGGGAGGCTGAAGCCGCTCGACTCAAGGACGAGACGGCGAGGCTCGAGACCGACCTCGAGCGCTTGAAGCGGATCGACATGAACTTCGAGCGCCGGCGCTGAGCGCGTGCGCGCCTGCGTAGACCGTCGGCCAGTACCAAGGCAATACTCGTGCCGAGCTTCATCGTCGTGGAAACACCGCCGGGCCTTGACACGCGAGGCGACGCGCTGCTACGTATCCGGCCGTGTGCAGAGCGTAGAGAAGGAGCCGAGCCCATGGCCATCCAGTCGAAGTATCTCTTTACCGCGTCGATGGACGTCGAGCCCGCCCGCGAGGCGATCTTCAACGAGGTCTACGACAAGGAGCACGTGCCCATGCTCCTCGAGGTCCCCGGCGTGATCGCCGTGGCCCGCTTCAAGCGGCAGGAGCTGACGATGATCCTCGGCGGCGAGCGCAAGACCATCGTCATCGAGGGCGAGCCCCGCTACAGCGCGCTGTACGAGCTCGAGAGCCCCGCGGTGCTGACGAGCCCCGGATGGGCCGCGGCCGTCGACAGCGGGCGCTGGCCCGGCGAGGTGCGGCCGTACACGAAGAACCGGCGACACGTCCTCTATCAGCGTCTCGGCTGATCGGGGCTGCGGGCCTCATGGCGACGAATCAGAACGACAAAGCGACCCGGTTCCGGGCGTTGCACCAGGGACCGGGCGCCTTCGTGATTCCGAATCCTTGGGACGCCGGTTCCGCGCGCATGCTCGCCGGGCTCGGCTTTCAGGCGCTGGCCACGTCGAGCGGCGCCTGCGCGGGTGTCCTCGGTCGGCGTGACGGCACGGTGACGCGCGAGGAGGCGCTGGCGCATGCCCGCGCCATCGTGGCGGCGGTCGACCTGCCCGTCTCGGCCGATCTGGAGAAGGGCTTCGGCGACGCCCCAGAAGCGGCGGCAGAGACCATTCGTCTTGCCGCCGGGGTGGGACTGGTCGGCGGCTCGATCGAGGACGCGACGGGGGACCGGGACACACCGCTGTACGACATCGGCCACGCGATCGAGCGTGTCGCGGCGGCGGTGCAGGCCGCGCGGGCGCTGCCGTTTCCATTCACGTTGACCGCGCGGACGGAGAACTTCCTGCGCGGCAACCCGAGCCTGGACGACACGATCAAGCGCTTACAGGCGTTCGAGAAAGCCGGTGCCGACGTGCTGATGGCGCCCGGCCTCCCGGACATCGCGGCGGTGCGCGCCGTCTGCGCCGCGCTGTCGAAGCCGGTCAACTTCATGGCCGGCATCAAGGGCAAATCGTTCACGGTGGCCGAGCTCGAGGCCGCCGGGGTCAGGCGCATCAGCCTCGCCACCTCGCTCTATCGCGTGGCGATGACCGGCCTGTTGGAGGCCGCGCGCGAGGTGAAGGACCAGGGCACGCTCGGCTACCTCGATCACTCCATCACCACGCCGGAGCTGAATGGCTTTATGCAGGGTTGACGCACGAGACGAAGGGACGACCATGAATCGCAAACGGAGACTCACACCGGGTTTCGTGTTGGCCGTCACCGGTTTGCTGTGCGCCCTGTGCCTGGGCGGCCTCGTCGACGACGCGGCCGCGCAACCCAAGCCGGAAGGGGAGATGCGCTGGGCGTTGTACGTGACGCTCTCCGCGGCCTGGCTCGACCCGGCCGAGGTGGTGGGCCAGCTCACCCCCTTCTGGGTGCTCTATGCCATCCACGATGCGCTCGTCAAACCCATGCCCGGCAACCTCATGACCCCCAGCCTCGCCGCGTCCTGGACCCTGAGCGCGGATCAGCGGATCTATGAGTTCAAGCTGCGCGAAGGCTTGAAGTTCCACAACGGCGACGCCTTCACCGCCGAAGACG
>JBGPYK010000334.1:0-3909 GCA_041493245.1 Methylomirabilia bacterium
CCGAAGACGCCCACCTTGCTGCCCGGCTGATCGGTCCAGTTCACCGGAACCTCGGCCACGCGATACCCGGAGGCCTTGGCGAGCAGGAGCAACTCGACGTCGAAGCTGAAGCCGCGCGTCCTCAGCCGGCCGAAGAGATCCTCGGCGGCAGCCCCCGTGAAGGCCTTGAAGCCGCACTGGGAGTCGCCCACCTGCGACAGCCCGAGCCGCTCGACGATCCAGTTGAATACACGGCCGGCCAGCACCCGGTGCCGCCGCGCCACCACCGAGACGGACGCGTCCACGAGGGCCCGCGAGCCGATCGCGAGTTGGGCACCCGCGGCAAGCGCTCCCTCCAGCCGCTTCAGCTCCAGGATCGGCGTCGCCCCATCGGCATCCGCGAAGAGCCGATAGCTGCCGCAGGCGGCGAGCATCCCCCGCCGCACGGCGGCACCCTTGCCCTCGTTCCGCTCGCTGCGGAGGACGCGCACGGCAGCGTTCCCACAGGCGGCGGCCGCGACGGCGTCGGCCGTCCCATCCGTGCTTCCGTCGTCGGCCACCAAGACCTCGTACGGTTCACCACGCCCCTCGAAGTACGCCACGACCTCGCCCAGGTATCGTGGCAGGCGGTGAGCTTCGTTGAACGCGGGGATCACGACCGACCACTGCGGAGGCCTCACCAGACAGGCACCACTTCCCGTTGCCCGAGCAGCAGCTCGGAACCTACGGCGATGAATTCGGTCTCCACGGACCCCTCCGGGCGGGTCATCATAGCAGAACGGAGAAGGGATGAGCTGAATACCCCGGTCAGTGAGTGTCGGCATTACCAGGGCTTACGGGATCCCACGAAGCGTTGGCCTGTTTCTTGAACATCAACGAGGGTGAAACGAATGTCTTTCTCTTTGCATCAAAAGGTAGAGATCGACTGGGTGACATCATGACATTTAGAGAGCCCGATCGTGAATCGCGCCTCGGAGCCGCCGAGCTAGCGCCGACGGCGTTGATCCCCGAGGACGACGCCGAGAGGCCGAGAACGGTGCTCATCGAGGAGGAGCCCGGGGAGAACGTCCCGAGGGTGCCTGACGAAGCGTTCACTCCCCTTCCCGCCAACGGTGAGGATCCGGTCAGGTTGTATTTGAAGGAGATCGGCAAGGTTCCCCTCCTCACGGCCCGCCAGGAAGTCGAGATCGGGCGGCGCATCGAGGTGGGACAAATTGCCTTCCGCCGGGCCCTGGCCGGCATTCCGATGGCGGTGTCGGCGCTGCTCGAGGTGGGTGACCGCCTGCGCCACGAGGAGATCGCGCCCGACGACGTCATCGTCCTGCCCGAGGGCGGAGAGATCAATACGGCGGAGCTCAAGCCCGTGCTGCAGTCCTTCGCCCGGATCCGCCGCCTGGAGCGCGAGATCGTCCGGCTGCAGGAGTCCCTGGGGGACAAACGGCGGTCTGCGGCGACCAAGAGCAACTACGCCAAGTGGATCGCCGCCAACCGTGAGGCGATCCAGAAGGTCGTCGCGGCGATGCCCCTCAAACCCGCGCTGATCGACGACCTAGTCGCGAAGATCCGGCGCCACTGCGAGCGGACCGCCCAGCTTGCGGAGGCAGCACACCGGGGGCGGACGGCGACCCCTTCGCGTGAGCTGCGTGCGCTCGAGCGCGAAGCGGGGCTCCCGCGCCGGCCGCTCCAGGCTCTGCTCGCCGAGATCGAGGAGAGCGACCGACAGGTCCGCCACGCCAAGAAGGAGCTGATGGAAGCAAACCTCCGGCTCGTGGTCTCGGTGGCCAAGCGCTACCTCGGCAGCGACCTCTCGCTGCTTGACCTGATCCAGGAGGGGAACATCGGGCTCATGAAGGCGGTGGACCGCTTCCAGTACCGCCGCGGCTTCAAGTTCTCGACGTACGCGACATGGTGGATCCGCCAAGCCATCACGCGGGCGATCGCCGATCACTCGCGGACGATCCGGATCCCCGTCCACATGGTGGAGACGCTGAACCGCATCTCCCGCGTGACCCGCGCCATGGTGAACGAGTTGGGGCGCGAGCCGACGCCCGAAGAGTTGGCGGAGCGGACGGGAGTGCCGGCCAAGAAGATCCGGCTCATCCTCGAGTCCTCGCGCAAACCGCTGTCGCTGGAGACGCCGATCGGCGAGGATTCGGAGCTGGGCGACTTCCTCGAGGACAAGTCGGCGGGGTCGCCGAACGACAGCCTGCTCACGCACGACCTGACGACGCAGGTGGAGCGCGCGCTGGCGATGCTGTCGCCCAAGGAGAAGGAGATCCTGCGCCTGCGCTTCGGGATCGGCGACGAAGGCGAGCACACGCTGGAAGAGGTCGGCAAGCGCTTCGCGGTGACGCGCGAGCGTATCCGCCAGATCGAGGCCAAGGCCCTGCGCAAGCTGCGGCACCCGCTGCGCGGCCGCAACCTGCGGGCTTTTATCGAAAACTGAACGAGCCGCCGACCCTTTTCACTGACCGCCTCCACCGCCCGGGCACGGATCGCATCCGAGGATCAGCTCTTGCTGCCGTAGTAGTACCCGGAGAGCGGACGATCGTCGCCGTTGAAGATGAGGCCGATGACCTTGGCAGGCTCCATCGAGTTCAGGGTCTCCTCGAGCAGCTTGCGGGGCGTCCGGTGAGCGGCCACGATGACGACGAAGCCGTCGACACACCGGGCGATGGCCCGGCAGTCGGGGATGGCGACGACTGGCGGCGTGTCCAGTACCACGTAGTCGTAGCGCCGACGCGCCTCCTCCATCAGCTCACCGAGTCGTGGCGACTTCAGGAGCTCGTACGGATTGGCCACGGCCGAGCCGGCCGGCAGGATGGAGAGGGCAAACGGCGGGCGCCGGCGAACCACGTCCTCGAGAGTCAGGTTTCGGTTCACGATCGCGCCCACGAGCCCGGGGCCCGCGTCATCGCTCAGCGTCAGCTCACGGGCGATGCACGGCCGCCGGAAATCCGCATCCACCAACAGGACCTTGGCGTCCGGGGCTTGCGCGAGGGCACCGGCCAGGTTGATCGCCGTGGTCGTCTTACCGTCTCCTCCCGCGGGGCTCGTGCAGGCGATGATCGAGACGCCGGCGCTCGTATGGAGCTGCTCGATCATGTGCCGAAGGGTGCGGTACTGCTCGGCCTCGAACGTGTTCGGAGTCACCAGGCTCACCATGTGCCCGTCGACCCCGCCTGGAGCCTCGCCAGCGTCAGGTCGGACTTCAGGTCGCGAGATACGCTTTGCGATCGGCGGCCTGAAGACCCTCGATGGGGCGGGCTCCTCCACCACTGCCGTAGCAACGGCCGGGCTCTCTACCATCGGATCCACCGACGCCCGCGGCGCAGCTTCGCCCGGCTCCACCTCGGGGGGCCGAGGCGGCCGACCGAGGGCGCGGTCCCGCTCCGCCTGCTCGAGCGCCTTGAAGAATTCGCTCATCGTCCTAACCATGCGCGCGCGAGCGTGGACAGGGCCCGGGGCAGCGCGCCCCCTTGCAGCGCCAGCGCGGCGAGGCCTCCCGCCACGCAAACGGCGACCGCCCCGACGACCCAGCGGAGGACCCGCGCCTGGTCGACCCCGCGGCCTCTTGCCCGGCGCGCCGGCAGCTCCCCTTCTTCCAGATACTTGATTGCTCGCCGCACGATGTCTCCGTCGATCCGGCGCGTCTGATCCGCGTACCCGATCAGGAGACAGTGATCGCAGACGATGTTGATCACCCGCGGGATGCCGCCCGCGTACTCGGTGATCTGGCGTACGGCGCGGTCGGTAAACAGGTTGAGGTCCCGTCCGCCCGCGATCCGGAGGCGTCTCTTCATGTAGCCCTGTGTCTCCTCCCGCCGCAGCGGCGGCATCGCGCAACGCAGGCCGATCCGCTGCTTGAGCTGCCGCAGCTCGGGAAGCATCAGCCTGGCCCGGAGTTCCGGCTGGCCGACGAGCAGGATC
>JBGPYK010000323.1:0-3982 GCA_041493245.1 Methylomirabilia bacterium
CTGCTTCACCACACCGGCTCTGGCCTTCAACCTCGCCGACCGCTATCAGTGTCCGGTGATCATTCTCTCGGACCTGCTCATGAGCGAAGGCAATGAGACCGTGGATCCTGCGCTGCTCGACGTCGAATTCCCGATCGATCGGGGCGAGCTCATCAGCGCGGGCCCAGGAGGGGGGAACGGACGCGAGGCCGCCGGCGGCGAACCGTATCTTCGTTACAAGAACACCGAGTCGGGCATTTCGCCGCGCGCCGTCCCGGGCGTTCCCGGCCACCTCTACGTGGCCGCCAGTGATGAGCACGACGAGGATGGGGTGCTGATCAGCGACGTTTACACCGACACGGTGCGGCGCAAGAAGATGGCGGACAAGCGAAGCCGCAAGATGGCCACGGTGTTTGAGCATCTGCCGGCCCCGACGCTGGAGGGGCCCGCCGACGCCGAGGTGACCTTGGTCGGCTGGGGCTCCACGTGGGGCGTTCTGTGCGAGGCGGTCGAGCGCCTGAATCGGGAGGGTATCTCGGCGAGCCATCTCCAGATCAAGTTCCTGGTGCCCTTCCACGCCGCCGAGGTCAGCGCCATCTTGGGCCCGAGCCGGCGGGTCATCGTCGTCGAGAACAACCAAAGCGGCCAGTTCGCGCGCCACCTGCGGGCCGAGACGGGCATCGCCGCTCATGGCCATATCCGCAAGTACGACGGCGAGCCATTTGAGCCCAAGCACATCGTCGCGGGTGTCAAGGAAATCTTGGAGAAGGGCACGGAAGTGGTTGAGGTGCTTTCGACGGAAGGCGGTTGGCAGACGGAGCACCCCACGGGTACCACAGGCGACTGGGCGGGACGACGCGTGGCGGGGCAGCGCTAAGTACTCATCGTTGAAACTCTGAGGAGCGAGCCATGGCTACGGCAACCGCGGTACTGGGAATGAAAGACTTCAAAGCGGACGTACCCCCGGATTGGTGCGCGGGGTGTGGCGACTTCGGCGTCTTACACGGGCTGCTCCAGGCCTGCGCCGAGCTGGGGCGTCAGCCGCACGAGATCCTGGTCGTTTCGGGCATCGGGTGCTCGTCGAACCTGCCCGGGTTCTTCCGCGCGTACGGCGTGCACAGCCTGCACGGCCGCGCGCTGCCCTTTGCCACCGGCGCCAAGCTGGCCAATCACGGCCTGACCGTGATCGTCACCGGCGGTGACGGTGACGGCTACGGCATTGGCTTGAACCACTTCATCCAGGCCATGCGGCGCAACATCGACATCACCTACATCGTCATGGATAACGAGACGTACGGCCTGACCACCGGGCAGGTCTCGCCGACCAGCGAACCGGGGATGGTCACGAAGAGCACGCCGCACGGCAACCTGGAGGGCATGCTCAACCCGCTGGCCCTGGCCCTGGCGAGCGGCTGCGGCTACGTCGCTCGCGGATTCAGCGGCCAGCCCAAGCACTTGCTGAAACTGTGCGCCGACGCCATCCAGTACCCGGGCTTTGCCCTCGTCGATGTCTTTAGCCCGTGCGTCACGTTCAATAAGCACAACACCTATGACTGGTTCCGGAAACGGGTGTACCGATTGGAAGATACCCCCCACGACCCCCACGACTTCCACGCCGCGATGGATGCCGCCCTGACGTGGGGTGAGAAGATCCCCATCGGGCTGTTCTTCCGTGATCGGAACCCCCGGCCGAGTCTTCACACTCAGGATCCCGGACTCCAGGCCGGCGCCTTGGTCCATCAGCCGGTCGCGGTGAGCAAGGCCCAGCGACGGAAACTGGTAGAGGAGTTCATGTAGGACTTGACCGGTGCACCGATGAGGCACGTCATGGGGGCTCGGCGACCGGCGGTGCGTTACGGTTTTTCATGGCCAGCCCTGCGACAGAGCCCGTTCACGGGGATGCCGCGCCACCGGCTCACCAGTTCGCGCAAGCGTTCCGCATTGCGGGAGACGATCACGTCGGTCACGCCACCGGTCATGAGGTCGTACGTCCACGGCGCGCCGATCGGCAGGACGCGATGGCGGCCGAACTCCCAGCCGCCGAGCCCGAGATCCGCGAGCGCCTCCATCAGCGCGCGGGCCGACGCCCCCGCGCCGCGCAACCCGTCGGGGAAGACCTCGATCATCAAGACGACGTCCAGATGGCGCGCCAGCGTTGCACGCATCCCGCGGAGCACACGGCACTCGGACCCCTGCACGTCGACCTTGACGAAGCGGAGGGCGCCGGCCGGGAGCTCGGGGAGCGCCGCGTCGAGGGTCGTCATGGGGACCTCGTGCGCGGCCCACGCGGGCAGGTCCGACGTGACACGGCAGTCGCCGTAGTTCCGCGGATTCCGCGCGAGCCGGCACATGTCGTCCCCGTCGCCGATCGCGCACTGCCGGGCCCTCACGTTCCGCGCGTCGTTGAGACGGAGGTTCGCTTCGAGGAGCCGGAAGTTGTGGGGATCGGGCTCGAACGCGAACACGCGGCCCGCCGGGCCGACGAGACGGCTCAGGAGGACCGTGTGGAGCCCGACGTTGGCGCCCACGTCGACGCAGACACCGCGGTCGAGCGACAGGTGGCGCATGAGGGCGCGGTGCTCGGGCTCGTGGTCCTCGCCAAGATACAGCATGCGGCCCAGCACCCGGTCGTTGAGATCGACGATGAGGCGAAAGTCGTCGACGCCAACGGCGACCTGGGGATGGACCTGCCGGCGCACGTACATCCACACTCGCCGCTTCCACCGCTTCCGCACCCAGCGCAGACTCACGTGGTGGAAAGCGTGTTGATGAAGTCGATGAGCTGACGGAGGCGCGCGTACGACGAGCGGTTGAAGGGAAGGATCAGCCGTGGCAGGTCAGGAAACTCCGGCAGCTCCTGCGGCGCCGGCCCCGCGATCTGGTCGAGCGGGCCCTTCAGGATGTCGTCGAAGTGGCGCTGGATCTCGGCGAGGTCGGCCGAGGCCAGCGGGCGCATCAGGCGGAAGACGAGGGTGTCGCCGACGATCCGGGCGGAGTGGAACACGCGGTAGAAACCGGTGATCTCCCGCACCGCTTCCTCGACGGAGTCGACGATGCGGTAGAAAGCAAGGTCGCCGTCCGCGATGAAGTGCTGTCCGACGAGCGTGTCGCGGATGAAGCGGTCCCACACCCGCCAGTACGGCCGTGGCCCCGGCTCGACGAGCACGACGGGCACGATCGTCGACTTCCCCGTCTGCATGAGCGTGAGCACCTCGAGGGTCTCATCCATGGTCCCGAAGCCGCCGGGGAAGAGCGCGATCGCGTGCGCCTCCTTCACGAGGAACAGCTTCCGCGTGAAGAAGTACTTGAACGTGATGAGCTTGGGATCGGAGACGATCCAGGGGTTCGCCTCCTGCTCGAACGGCAGCCGGATGTTGAGGCCGAAGCTCCGCTCGGCGCCCGCGCCCTCCTGGGCGGCGCCCATGATCCCCGCCCCCGCGCCGGTCACGACCATCCAGCCCGCCTCCACCATCCGACGCCCAAAGAGCCGCGCCGCCTCCGCCGCGGGCTCCGCCTGTGGGGTGCGCGCCGAGCCGAAGACCGTGACCTTGCGCACGTCGCGGTACGGCGCGAAGACCTTGTAGCCGTAGCGCAACTCCTTCAGCGCGGCGTTGGTGATCTTCAGATCGCCGGTGAGGGCGCCGTCCTCGTGGAGCTTGAGCACGGTCGTGAGGAGCTGCTGCACGAGGCCGCGCGTGTCGGCCGGCACCCCGGCCGCTTCGACGAACTGGAGGATCAGGCGGTTGGCGGCGTCGTTCTGGAGCTGATACCGGTGGGGCTCAGGCACCGTTCGAGTATACCGCCACGCTCACGCCGCCCATCCGCTTCATCAACAACGAGCGACGCGCGCGCCGAACGGTGACACGGCGGGGGGCGGGCGGACGGCGTCCTCTGACCACAGCCGTGTTCGCTCCGATTTCCGGCGAGCCATTCCTACTCGTCACGGCTGTGTCGTTGTATCGCGAAACGGGAATGGGTCACCCGGACGCCGTCCGCCCGCCCC
>JBGPYK010000387.1:0-3517 GCA_041493245.1 Methylomirabilia bacterium
AACGACTACCGGGACCTCGCCGAGCGCTACCGCAAGCTCGCGCGGAGCGTCGAGCGGAAGAGCGGCGCCGCCCGGCGGAACGACGAGCTGGGGCGGCTCGCACGGGACGTCCAGCGCGTCCGGGAGATCGACTTCTTCGACGCGCCGGGGTACGAGGAGATCAAGCGGCTGCGCGAGACGATCGAGATGCGGCTGCAGCCGCCGGGCGCGGCGGCGGGCACGCCCGCGCGTGTCCCCCTCGAATCGCTCAAGGGGCGGCGGTGGGTCACGCGTCCCCGTCCCCACATCGACCGCATCGGCTCGGCCTGGCTCATCAAGCGCTTCGTCGATCCCCAGGCGGAGATCCTCTTCGCGCCGCCGGAGCAGTTCCCGCCCGACGCCATCCCCTTCGACGCCCTCGGCGCCGCCTTCGGCCACCAGGGCGAGGACTGCACCTTCGAGACGCTCATCAAGCGGTGCGGGCTGCGCGATCGTCGAGTGGCCGCGCTGGCGGAGATCGTCCACGAGGCCGACCTGCGTGACCAAAAGTTCCGTCGCGAGGAGGCGCGTGGTGTCGACCTGGCGATCCGCGGGCTGCTCGCGCTCTCCAAAGATGACGACGAGGTCCTCGCGCGCGGTCTGATCCTCTTCGACGGCCTGTACGCCGCGCTCAGCGCCGGCGGACGGTCGTCAGCCGGCTGACCGGCGCCGCCTGATCGTCTGCGCGCGGCGCCGGACGAGCGCGACGATCACCCCGACCGCGATCGCGAGGAGCGCCACGTGCTCGACCTTGCCCGCGACGTGCTCGATCCGGCGCAGCCACGGCCCCAACCCCCACGCCAGCGCATAGCCGATCCCGACGGCGTAGGGCACGTACACGAGCGCGCCCAGCAGATTGGCGATGACGAAGGGGAGGGCCGCGAGGCCGCCGGCGCCGGCGAGCGGACCGCCCAGCACCCGCACGCCGGGGATGAAGCGCGCCGCGACGACCCCGAGCGCGCCGTACCGGATCACGAAGCGCTCGATCGTCTCCAGCCGCTTGCGCGTGATTCCCACGCGGGCTCCGTAGCGCTCGATCGTCGGACGGCCGAGGCGCCGGCCGATCCAGTAACCGACGTTATCGCCGGCCGCCGCGCTCAGGACGCCCACGGCGAGCGTCAACGGCAGTCGCAGCACGCCGTCGTAGACGAGGTAGCCGGCCAGCGCCAGCACGGTCTCCTCGGGAACGGGAAGCCCGACGTTGCCCAGTACGACCACGACGAAGATCGCCACGTAGCCCCAGTGCTGCACCAGCGCCGAGAGATCGGGCATGCGACGATTATGGCCCCAGGGCTCAGGAAACACGTTTCGAGGTTCGAGAGGCCGGAGAATGGTCGCCGCCGAAGGGGATGGGGCGTATGAAGCCCGTTCACGTGACGCTGGCGGCGCTCGTGGCCGTCATTTGGGGATTCGCCTTCGTCGCCACGAAGATCGGGCTCGAAAGCTTCTCACCTCCACAGCTGACGGCCTTGAGGTTTCTGATCGCCTCGGTCCCCGCGGTCGTTCTCGCGCGCCCGCCCATCTCCTGGCCGGTCCTCATGGCGGTCGGCCTGACCCTGTTCGCCGGGCAGTTCCTGTTCCAGTTCTTCGGTATCGCCCACGGGATGCCGCCCGGGCTGGCATCGATTGTTGTTCAGACGCAGGCCCTGTTCACGATCCTCTTCGCGGCCCTGGCCTTGCGGGAGAGGCCGACCCGCCGGCAGCTCACCGGCATCGCGGTGGCCTTCGGCGGACTCATCTCGATCGCGCTGACGGTCGGCCGCGACCTCACCGTCGCCGGCTTGTGGCTCACGATGACGTCCGCCGTGAGCTGGGGGATCGGCAACGTCCTCCTGAAGCGGCTCGACCGCGTCGAGATGCTCAATCTGATGGTGTGGCTCAGCCTCGTTCCCCCGCTTCCCGCCCTGGCGCTGTCGATCGTGCTCGATGGGCCCGCCGCCCTCTGGCCGGCGATTGCCGCGGCCACGTGGCTGGGGTTCGGCGCCGCGATCTACCTCGGCGTGATCGCGACGGTGGTCGCCTATGCGATCTGGGGCCATCTGCTGCGTCAGTACCCCGCGGCGACAGTCACTCCGTTTGCCCTCCTCGTGCCCTTCGTCGCCGCGTATGCCTCCGCGTGGGCCTTCGGCGAGCGCTTCGAGACGCTGCGACTCGCCGGGATGGCCCTGGTGCTCCTTGGCCTCGGCGTCATCGTGCTGCCCCTCGATCGTGTTCGAGCTCGCTCGGCAGCGCGCGCCGGCGGACGCGTGCCGACCCTGTCGCGCGCCACGCGTGCGGATGCACCCGGGGTCATTGCCCTCGTCGGCCGCGTCTACGCCGAGTACGGCTTCATCTATGACCCGACCATCGAGGTCCCCGACCTTCTGCGCTTCGACGCCCACTACGGGCCGCCGGCTGGCGCATTCTTCGTCGTTCGTCACGCGAGCCGGATCGTCGGGTCGGTAGGCGTCGAGCGGATCGACGGCGACAGCGCGGAGCTTCATCGCCTCTATCTCGACGCCGACTTGCGCGGGCGCGGCACGGGCCGGGCGCTCGTCGACGCGGTGATCGATTGGTGTCGGGCCCAGGCGGTGGGTCGGCTCGTTCTGTGGTCGGATACGCGGTTCGAGCAGGCCCATCGACTTTACACACGGATGGGTTTCCGGCAGGCGGGCGAGCGGGTGTTGCCGGGAGACGTCAACCACACGCGGGAGTACCGCTTCGAGCGCTCGGTATAAGGTTGCCCGGGGGGCTGGACAGGGTTGCGCGCGCAACCTGACGGATCAGCAAGGAGGCGGGACGATGACGGCGGTCGAGATCGAAACGCTCAAACGGGAGATCCCCGACTGGAGTCTGCTGGAGCGCGAGGGGATCGCCCGGCTCGAGCGGGTCTTTCCCTTCGCGAACTTTGCTGACGCCCTGGCCTTCACGAACCGCGTCGGCGCGCTCGCCGAGGAAGCCGGCCACCATCCCGCGCTCACCACCGAGTGGGGGCGCGTGACGGTGGCCTGGTGGACGCACACCATCCGCGGCCTTCACCGCAACGATTTCATCATGGCGGCGAAGACCGACGCGCTCTATTCTCCCCAGTCGCGCTAAGATCTACGGCCGATGGAGGATCGCCCATGACCACTCTCGCCTATGGCCGGCCCGCGCCGGACTTCTCGCTGCCGTCGACCGACGGCGGTACGGTGACCCTCGCGGGGTTGAAGGGCCGCGACGTCGTCCTCGTCTTCTACTGCTACGACTGGGGCGGGATCTGAACGCCCGAGCTGAGCGGCCTGGCTCAGGCTGCCGATCGGTTGCGCCAACGCGGGGCGGCCCTGCTCGCCATCAGCGCCGACAGCACGTTCTCCCATGCCGAGTTCGTCAAGGCCCGGGGCTTTTCGTTCCCGCTTCTAAGCGACATCCACCGGACCGCCATCCGGGCCTACGGCGTGCTCGACGAGGACCGCAACGTCGCCTACCGGTCGACGTTCGTGGTCGACCGCGACGGCGTGTTGCGCTGGGGGCAGGCCGG
>JBGPYK010000027.1:0-13049 GCA_041493245.1 Methylomirabilia bacterium
CGCCGAGTTCCTGGCGAACGCCCAGGGGGAGGACGTGGTCGCCGGTATCCGGACGCCCGAGCACATCGAGGCGCTGCGGGAGCGGATGCCGGAGATCTACGAGGAGCTGTTCGCGATCGCTGACCGTCTGGAGCGCCACTACAAGGACATGCAGGACATCGAGTTCACGATCCAGGACGGCCGCCTCTTCCTGCTGCAGACGCGTGCGGGGAAGCGGTCGGCCGCGGCCGCCGTCAAGGTGGCCGTCGACCTCGTGCGGGAGAGCGTCATCGACCAGCACACCGCGCTCCTGCGCGTGCGGCCCCAGGACCTGGTACTGGTGCTGCACCCGGGCTTCGACGCGTCGGACAAGGAATGGGCGATCGCGCACGGGCGGCTGCTGGCCCGAGGCCTGCCGGCGGCACCCGGCGCCGCGGTGGGCAAGGTGGTCTTCGACGCCGACCGGGCCGTGGAGTGGGCGAAGAGCGGAGAGGCGGTGATCCTCGTCCGGCCCGAGACCTCCCCCGAGGACGTCGCGGGGATGTACGCCTCGCGGGGCATCGTCACGGCGCGGGGCGGGCGCACGTCGCACGCGGCCATCGTGGCGGTCGGCATGGGCAAACCGTGCATCGTGGGGGCAGGTGACGTGGTGGTCCACGAGGAGCGCCGCGCGTTCGACGCCGACGGCCGGACGGTGCGCGAGGGCGACATCATCTCCGTCGACGGCGGGACCGGCGAGGTGATCCTCGACGCCGTGAAGACCGTCGAGGGCACCCTCGGGGCGGAGTTCCGCGAGTTCCTCGGCTGGGCGGACGAATACCGGACGCTCGGGGTGCGCGCCAACGCCGACACTCCGGAAGATGCGCGCAAGGCGCGCGAGTTCGGCGCGGAGGGGATCGGCCTCGTCCGTACCGAGCACATGTTCTTCGCACCCGAGCGTATCCTCATCGTGCGCGAGATGATCATGGCGAATGACGCGGCCTCTCGCCGCGCCGCCGCGGCCAAGCTGCTGCCGTTCCAGCGCGACGATTTTATCGGGATCTTCCGCGCCATGGACGGCCTGCCGGTGACGATCCGGCTCCTCGATCCCCCTCTGCACGAGTTCCTGGCGAACCCCAAGGAGTTCCGGGAGATGATCGAGGAGCGCGCGCGTCTGGACGCGCTCGGGGTCAACCCTGAGCGCCAGGCCGTCCTCGAGGCGAAGCTCGCCAAAGTCGATTCGCTCCGCGAGGCGAATCCGATGCTCGGCCACCGCGGCTGCCGGCTCGGCATCACCTCGCCCGAGATCTACGGCATGCAGGTGCGGGCCATCATCGAGGCGGCGTGCACGGTCGCCGAGCAGGGAGGCTCGGTCTCGCCCGAGATCATGATTCCGCTCACCGGCACGGTGGGCGAGATGCGGCTCACGTATGAGAACACCAAGAAGGTCGCCGACGGGGTCCTGGCCGAGATGGGCGTCTCCGTGAAGTACACGGTCGGCACCATGATCGAGGTGCCGCGGGCCGCGCTCATCGCCGATCAGATCGCGCAGTACGCCGAGTTCTTCTCTTTCGGGACCAACGACCTGACGCAGATGACGTTCGGGTACAGTCGCGACGACGTCGCCAAGTTCCTGCCCGATTATCTGCAGAAGGGCCTGCTCCCCAACGATCCCTTCGCGGTGCTCGATCAGGAAGGCGTGGGCGAGCTGATTCGCATCGGCATCGAGCGGGGCCGCCGCGTCCGCCCTGACCTCAAGGTCGGCATCTGCGGCGAGCACGGCGGCGAGCCGGCGTCCGTTGACTTCTGCCACCAGGTGCGGATGACGTATGTCTCCTGTTCACCGTTCATGATCCCGATCGCCCGCCTCGCCGCCGCCCAGGCGCGGCTCCGGGAGCGCGCGGCGGCGGCGGGAGGCGCCAGTGGCTAACTTCGAGGGCGTGCTCCCCGACGGCAAAGGAGAATAACGTCGTGAAACTCTCTGGTGCGCGCATCGTGCTCGAGTGCTTGAAGCGGGAAGGTGTGGAGACGATCTTCGGACTGCCGGGCGGCGCGGTCCTGCCGATCTACGACGCGCTGTACGATTTCGAAGGGTTGCGCCACATCCTGGTCCGCCAGGAGGCGGCCGCGGGGCACGCGGCCGAGGGCTACGCGCGCGCCACCGGCCGGCCCGGGGTGTGCCTGGTGACGTCGGGGCCGGCGGCGACGAACCTCGTGACGGCGCTGCAGGACGCCCTGATGGATTCCATTCCCATCGTCGCGTTCACCGGCCAGGTGCCGACGCACCTCATCGGCAACGATGCCTTCCAGGAGGCCGACAACGTCGGCATCACCCGGCCGTGCACGAAGCACAACTTTCTGGTGAAGGACGGCAAGGACCTCGGGCCCATCATCCGCGAGGCGTTCCACATCGCGTCGACCGGGCGCCCGGGGCCCGTTCATGTCGATCTCCCTAAGGACGTGCTCGTGAAGGAGGCGGAGTTCGTCTGGCCCGAGAAGGTCCAGATGCGCTCGTACAACCCCAACTACGACGGGCACCCGGGCCAGATCAAGAAGGCCGCCCGCCTGATGCTTCGCGCGCGCCGGCCCGTGCTCTACGTGGGCGGGGGCGTCATCTCCGCGGACGCCCACGCCGAGCTGATGGAGCTGGCGGAGCTGACGCAGATCCCCGTGACGACGACCCTCATGGGCCTGGGGGCGTTCCCGTCGGCGCACCCGTTGTGCCTCGACATGCTCGGCATGCACGGCGCCTACTACGCCAACATGGCTGTGCACCACTCCGACGTCCTCGTGGCCGTGGGCGCGCGCTTCGACGACCGCGTCACCGGCAAGGTGGAGGCGTTCGCGCCGAACGCCGAGATCGTCCACATCGACATCGATCCCTCGTCGATCTCGAAGAACATCAAGGTCGACGTTCCCATCGTCGGCGACTGCCGGCGCGTCTTGAAGGCGCTCGTCGAAGCCATCCGCGAGGAGAGGCACGAAGACGCGCCCTCCCCCGTGAAAGAGGCGCGCAAACAGTGGCTGGTGCAGATCGGTGAGTGGCGCGCCAAGTTCCCGCTCCGCTACGACTGGGACGACGAGGTCATCAAACCCCAATACGTCATCGAGCAGATCTCGAACGTCACCCAGGGCGAGGCGCTGGTGGTGACCGGGGTGGGCCAGCACCAGATGTGGGCGGCCCAGTACTACAAGTTCAAGCACCCGCGCGCCTGGTTCACGTCGGGCGGCCTCGGCACGATGGGCTACGGGCTGCCGACGGCCATGGGCGTGCAGGCGGCCCATCCAGGCCGGCTGGTCATCGACATCGACGGCGACGGCTCGTTCGCCATGAACAGCCAGGAGCTCGCCACCTGCTTCACCGAGCACCTGCCCGTCAAGGTGGTGATCATCAACAACAGCGGCCACGGCATGGTGCGGCAGTGGCAGCGCATCATCTACAAGGAGCGCTACTGCGCGATCGACCTGCCGGGTATCCCCGACTGGGTGAAGCTCGCGGAGGCCTACGGCTGCATGGGGCTCCGCGTCACCAGGCCGAGCGAGGTCGTGACCGCCATCGAGAAGATGATCAGCACGCCGGGCCCCGTGATCCTCGACGTGTGCGTGGACAAGGACGAATGCGTCTTTCCGATGGTGCCGGCCGGCGGCGCCAACACCGACATGATCCTGGCCCCTCCCAGCCGCGAAACGCGGGAGAAGGCCGCGAAGTCGCAGACGGGCTTCTGATGACGCAGAACGGCGCCGAGCCGCGCAAGCATACGATCGCCATCCTCGTGGAGAACAAGTTCGGCGTGCTCTCCCGGGTCGCCGGCCTGTTCTCCGCCCGGGGCTACAACATCGAGAGCCTGTCGGTCGGCGAGACCCTGGACCCGACGGCCTCGCGCATGACGATCGTCGTGCGGGGCGACGAGTTCGTGATCGAGCAGGTCATGAAGCAGCTCCACAAGCTGATCGACGTGGTCAAAGTCAACGACCTCACCGACGAGGGGCACGTCGAGCGCGAGCTGGTGCTCATCCGTGTGAACGCCGAGCCCCAGCACCGCGCCGAGGTCTTGAGGACGGCCGACATCTTCCGGGCCAAGGTGATCGACGTCACGCCCCAGAGCTTCACGCTGGAAGCGACCGGGGACGAGGGAAAGCTCGAGGCGCTCATCGAGCTGCTGCGGCCGATGGGCATCCAGGAGATCGTGCGCACCGGCAAGGTCGCCATCGCGCGGGGGCCCAAGACCCGCGCGCGTCGGCCCGAGCCGGCCAAACGCGCGCGCGTGTCCGACGACCCGCGGGTCGTCGGCTTCGCGGACTAGAAAGGACACGGAAGGCCATGCCGGCGAAGATCTACTACGACCAGGACGCGGACCTCGGGCTCCTCCGGGGCAAGAAGATCGCCATCATCGGGTACGGCAGCCAGGGGCACGCCCACGCCCTCAACCTCAAGGACTCGGGGCAGGACGTGGTGGTGGGTCTCTACAAGGGCTCCAAGAGCTGGACGAAGGCGGAGACGGACGGGCTGCGCGTGGCCACCGTGAACGAGGCCGCGCAGATGGGCGACGTCATCATGGTGCTCCTGCCCGACCAGAGCCAGCGCCAAGTCTTCGAGGCCGAGATCAAGGGGGGACTCGCCAAGGGCAAGATGCTCATGTTTGCCCACGGCTTCAACATCCACTTCAACCAGGTCGTCCCGCCCCCGGACGTCGACGTGACGATGATCGCTCCCAAGGCGCCCGGGCACATGATGCGCGATCTCTTCACGGAGGGCCCCGGCGTGCCGGCGCTGCTCGCCGTGTACCAGGACGTCTCGGGAAAGGCCCGCGACATGGCGCTGGCCTACGGCAAGGGCGTGGGCTGCACGCGAGCCGGTGTGCTCGAGACCACGTTCAAGGAAGAGACGGAGACGGACCTGTTCGGCGAGCAGGCGGCGCTGTGCGGGGGCATTTCGCATCTGATCAAGGCCGCCTTCGAGACGCTCGTGGAGGCGGGGTACCAGCCCGAGGTCGCCTACTTCGAGTGCATGCACGAGATGAAACTGATCGTGGATCTGTTCTATCAGGGCGGCCTCGCGTACATGCGCTACTCGGTGTCCGACACCGCCGAGTACGGCGACTACTCGCGCGGCCCTCGGATCGTCGGCGAGCAGACGAAGGCGGAGATGAAGAAGATCCTGGGTGAGATCCAGTCGGGGCAGTTCGCCCGCGAGTGGGTGCTGGAGAACCAGGCCAACCGCGCCTCCTTCCTGGCCACGCGGCGCCGCGAGGCCGACCACCCCATCGAGGAGGTGGGCAAGCGGCTGCGGGCGATGATGTCGTGGATCAAACCGCCGAGGATGTGAGGTGATCACGCCGCTGCCCGTCGCGCGGGAGGGCTGGCCGTTCGTCCTGGGGCCGGCCGCCGTCGCCGCCGCGCTCTTCCTCGTGGGCCGCCGGCGGCTTGCCCTGCCGTTCGCGGCGGCCGCGCTGGCCTCCCTCGGGTTCTTCCGCGACCCGGAGCGCGAGGTGCCGGTCCTCACCCGCGCGGTGCTGTCCCCGGCCGACGGTCGCGTGACCGACGTCGCCGACGCCCTCGACGGCTTCGTCGGGCCCGCGGTGCGCGTGTCGATCTTCCTGTCGCCGCTCGACGTCCACGTCAACCGGGCGCCCGTTGCGGGCCTCGTGGTGGGAACCACCTATAGTTCTGGGAGTTTCATCGCCGCCTACAAGGCGGACGCGGGCGACACGAACGAGCGATGCGCCGTCCACCTCCAGGGGGAGAGCGCGCGGGTGACCGTGACCCAGATCGCCGGTGTGGTCGCCCGGCGCATCGTCTGCCGGGTGGCGGCGGGCGACAAGCTCGAGGCCGGCGAGCGCTACGGCATGATTCGCTTCGGCTCCCGGACGGATTGCTACATGCCCCGCGGCACCGATGTCCGGGTGCGCATCGGCGACCGGGTGAAGGGCGGCGTCACCGTCCTCGGAGTGCTGGCGTGAGAGGCCGACTGAGGGGTAGGAGACTCGCCGCTTCGAGCGCCGGCTTTGCCGGCGCCACGGGTCAGGGGGGAGGCCTCGGAGGGGGCCGTAACGTCCGCCCCTTCCGACAGAAGATGCGCGGCCGGGGCATCTTCCTGCTCCCGAGCCTCCTCACCACCGGCAACCTCTTTTGCGGCTTCTTTGCCCTCCTGCTCACGGTGGAGTACCGGTACGCGGAGGCGGCGGTGGCGATCTTCGTGGCCATGATCATGGACATCCTCGACGGCCGCGTGGCCCGGCTCATGAAAGCCACGAGCCAGTTCGGTGTCGAGTTCGACTCGCTCGCCGACGTCGTCTCCTTCTGCGTGGCGCCCGCGTTCCTCGTCTACTCCTTCGCGCTCTCCGACCTGGGGCGGCCGGCCTGGTTCGGCGCCTTCCTGTTCGTCATCTGCGGCGCGCTGCGCCTGGCCCGCTTCAACGTCTACACGGGGGCGGTGGACCGGCGCTTCTTCGTGGGCCTGCCCACGCCGGCGGCCGCCGGTGTCGTCGCCTCCGCGGTCGTGCTCCTCCAGCACGAGGACCCGCGCCGCTGGATGCTCGGGGCCGTCGCCGTCGGGATGTACTTGGTGGCGCTGCTGATGGTCTCGACCTTCCGCTACTGGAGCTTCAAGGAGATCGATTTCGTCCGGCGCCGCCCCCTGCAGACGTTGCTCGTCGTCGTGCTGGCGGTCATGATCGTGGCGACCAATCACGAGCTGTTCCTGTTCCTGCTCTTCGGGGTCTACACGGTATCGGGCCCGGCCCGGCGACTCGTGGTCGGGCGGACAATCCCGGCGCCTCACGGGGAGCTGGGGACCAAAGAATCGTCGTAGCGCTTCCTTCAGAGGGGCAGGGGGGACGTATGGATCGCGTCATCATCTTCGACACGACATTGCGGGACGGCGAGCAGGCGCCGGGCTTCTCGATGAACACGATGGAAAAGCTCGAGATGGCCCGGCAGCTCGCCCGCCTGAACGTCGACGTCATCGAGGCGGGCTTCCCGATCTCCTCCGACGAAGACTTCGCGGCCACGCGCGAGGTCGCGCGCCAGGTCGGAACGCTGGAGGGCGCGCCCGCGATCTGCGGGCTCTCCCGCGTCGGCCTCGGCGATATCGACCGCTGCTGGGAGGCGGTGAAGTATGCGCGGACGCCGCGCATTCATACGTTCGTGGCCACCTCGGACATCCACCTCAAGTACAAGCTGCGGAAGTCGCGGGCCGAGGTGATGAAGGCGTCGATAGAGGCGGTCCGACACGCCCGCGGCTACTGCGAGGACGTCGAGTTCTCCCCCGAGGACGCCTCGCGCTCGGACTTCGACTACCTGTGCGACGTCCTGTCCGCCGTCATCGACGCCGGGGCGCGTACGATCAACATCCCTGACACCGTCGGCTACGCGATCCCACGGGAGTGGGGGGAGTGCATCGCCCGCATTCGCGAGAGGGTGCAGGGGATCGAGCGCGCGGTGCTGTCAGTGCACTGCCACAACGACCTCGGGCAGGCGGTGGCCAACTCGCTGACCGCGGTCACGAACGGCGCGCGCCAGGTGGAGTGTACGATCAACGGCATCGGCGAGCGGGCGGGCAACGCCTCCCTCGAGGAGATCGTGATGGCGCTCCGCACGCGCAAGGACTTCTTCGGGGTCGACTCCCGGGTGCGCACGGAAGAGATCTTCAAGTCGTCACGGTTGCTGTCGCACATCACGGGCATTCACGTCCAGCCCAACAAGGCCATCGTCGGCGAGAATGCCTTCGCTCACGAGGCGGGCATCCACCAGGACGGCGTGCTCAAGGAGAAGCTGACGTACGAGATCATGCGTCCCGAGGACATCGGGCGCCCCGCCAACAAGCTGGTGCTGGGCAAGCACTCGGGCCGCCATGCCCTCGCCGCCCGACTCAAAGACTTGGGGTTCGACCTGGGCGGGCCCGAACTGGACCGCGCGTTCCGCAAGTTCAAGGACCTCGCCGACCGCAAGAAGGAGGTCTTCGACGACGACCTCATGACCATCGTGACGGACGAGGTGACGCAGGGCCCCGAGATCTACACGCTCGAGTACCTGCACGTCATCAGTGGGACGAGCGTGGTGCCCTCGGCGACGGTGAAGCTGCGCAAGGACGGCCAGATTTTCCAGGACTCGGGTGTGGGCGACGGGCCTGTCGACGCGGTGCTGGCGGCAATCGACGCCATCACCGGGCTCAAGGGCCGGCTGCAAGACTACGCGCTCCGGTCCGCCACCTCGGGCAAGGACGCCATCGGCGAGGTGTCGATGAAGATCGACTTCGACGGGACGGTGGTGTCGGGTCGCGGGTCCTCGACGGACGTCATCGAGGCGAGCGCCCGCGCGTATCTCAGCGCGCTCAACCGGGTGGTGCAGCCCGCCGCCCCGCGGATGAAGGAAGTCGGCCCGTGACCCGGGCCAGGGAGAACGATCCATGCCGATGACGACGTACCGGATCGCCGTCCTGCCCGGGGACGGCATCGGTCAGGAGGTGACGGCGGAGGCCGTCCGCGTGCTCGAGGCCGTGGGCAAAGGCGCCGGTGTGCACTTCGAGTTCGAGCACGCTCTGGTCGGTGGCGCCGCCATCGACACCAGCGGCACGCCGCTGCCGTCGCGGACCCTGGAGGTGTGCCGCGCGTCCCAGGCGATC
Source organism: Methylomirabilia bacterium (assembly GCA_041493245.1). Lineage (GTDB taxonomy): Bacteria > Methylomirabilota > Methylomirabilia > Rokubacteriales > CSP1-6 > DATHGT01. Next base: position 8,582 of record JBGPYK010000027.1, read on the forward strand.
CTGTTCGGCGCCGTGGGCGGTCCCCGGTGGGACCACCTTCCCCAGGAGGAGCGCGCCGAGCGCGGGCTCCTCGCCCTCAGGAAGGAGCTGGACCTCTACGCCAACCTGCGCCCCGCGAGGTGCTTTCCCATGCTCGTCGACGCCTCACCGCTCAAGCGGTCGGTCGTCGAGGGCACGGACATCATGGTGATCCGCGAGCTGACGGGCGGCCTCTACTACGGCGAGCCACGGGGTGTCGAATACTTCGCCGACGGCAGCGCCCGCGCCGTCAACACGATGGCCTATACCTCGCGGGAGATCGAGCGGGTGGCCCGGGTCGGCTTCGAGGTGGCGCGCAAGCGACGGCATCGGCTCGCCTCCGTCGACAAGGCCAACGTCCTGGCCGTCTCCACGCTCTGGCGTGAGGTGGTCACGCGGGTCGGCGCCGACTATCCCGACGTGGCGCTCGAGCACCTGCTCGTCGACAACTGCGCGATGGCGCTCGTCCACAACCCCACGCACTTCGACACGATCGTGACCGAGAACACCTTTGGCGATATTTTGTCGGATGAGGCGGCCATCCTCGCCGGTTCCATGGGGATGCTCGCCTCGGCGTCCATCGGAGGCAGCGTCGGGCTGTATGAGCCCGTGCACGGGACGGCGCCGGACATCGCGGGGCAGGGGGTGGCCAACCCGCTCGCCGCGATCCTCTCGGCGGCGATGCTCCTGCGCTACTCGCTGAACCGGGTCGAGGACGCGGACCGCGTCGAGCGCGCGGTGACGCGCGTCCTGGACGGGGGCCACCGCACGCGGGACATCGCGGAGAGCGGACGCCAGGCGGTGGGGACGCGCGAGATGGCCGATCTGGTCGTCAGCGCGGTGGAGGCGCAGTACTGAGTTCATGGGGGGCTCCGGGCGCCCCCCAAGCCCCCCGGGCGCTCGGGGCGCCCCGGCGCAGCCGTGGCGCCCCTCGACAACGCAATTTGTTCACGGGCTCTGAGCGGTACGGGGGTGGCGGGAAATGGGCCGGCTCCGGCACGACTACCGTATGAAACGCTTCGGCCGTCACCGGCGCTTCCACTTGGCCGTCATCCTCACGGCCGTGGTGGTGGCGTACCTCCTGGTCCCGTGGGTCGCGCAACTCGTCGACGCGGCGCGCGGCTACAGTCCCGTCTATTACGAGCCCAAGGACTTCACCCGCCAGGAGTACATGCGGCAGCGGGGGATCGTCGTGATGATCGTTCCGTGGAAGATCATCGTCAACGTCGTTCTCCTCTTGCTGGTTGCGATCGTCTGGATGACGCTGCTTCCGGGTCGCGGGACGCGACGGCGCTGACCGAGGGCCGGTCCGCGCCCACTCGCGCCCTGCGGCTGGTCCTCGCCTACGACGGCACCGCCTACGCCGGCTGGCAGATCCAGACGGGGGTGCCGACGGTGCAGGGGCTCCTCCTCGCCGCCGCGCGACCGATTCTCGGCGACGACCTCCGGGTGATGGGCGCTAGCCGTACCGACGCGGGGGTCCACGCGCTCGGGCAAGTCGCCTCCGTGCGGACCGGGAGTGCGCTCGCCCCGGCCGTCATCCTGCGAGCGCTCAACGCCACGCTGCCCCGCGACATCCGCGTCGTAGGCTGCGGCGAGGCGGCTCCTGGGTTCGACGCCCGGCGCGCAGCCAGCGGCAAGCGGTACGGTTATCTCGTGGACAACGCGGCGGTGCCCGCGCCGTTCCTCCTCCGTTACGCCTGGCACCTTCCCGTCCCGCTCGACCTCGCCGCCATGCGCCGGGCGCTGGCGGTGCTGCGCGGGCGCCACGACTTCAGCGCCTTCTGCGCCGCCGCCGGGCGCCACCACGCGCCGACCTGCATCGTCCGCGCGCTGCACGTCGTCCACCGGAAGGACCGTGTCGCCGTCTTTCTCTCGGCCGACCGCTTCCTGCACCACATGGTGCGCAACATCGTCGGCAGTATCGTGGAGGTCGGGCGCGGCGCCCGCGACCCCGCGTGGCTGGGCGAGGTCTTGGCCTCGCGGGACCGGCGGCGGGCGGGCCCCACCGCGCCCGCGCACGGCCTCACCCTCGTCCGCGTGATGGATTCGGCCGGCCGAAGCGGAGCCCGGAGGGGCTAGAATGCGAGAGGCATGCGGACGTATCTCAAGATCCGGGGGGACCGCCTCGAGGAGGTATCGGGCGAGGTCGTCCGCGAGCAGCCACTGACCGTCTACGTCGACGGCGAGCGCTTCCTGACGCTGCTCTGCACGCCCGTCAAGCTCCAGGCACTCGTCGTCGGTTATCTCTGGATGGAGAAGGTGGTCACCGATCTGGGCGAGATCCGGACGGTCGACGTCTCGGCGGTCGACGGCCGGGTTGACGTTACCCTGACGCACCCCGTCACGCTTCCCACCGAGCGGATCCTGACGTCGGGCTGCGGGGGTGGCATCACCTTCCGGATCGACCACCGCCTCTTCCCCCGCCTCTCGAGCCCTCTCAGGGTGTCGCCTGAGCAACTCTGGAATCGCATGAAGGATCTCTTCGCGGCCGCCGTCCTGTACAAGACCTCGCGGGGCATCCACGGGGCGGCCCTGTCCGATGGCGAGCGCCTCCTCGTCGTCGCCGAGGACGTCGGCCGCCACAACGCCGTTGACAAGGTCAAGGGCGAGGCGTTGCTCCACGGGATTCCCACCGAGGACCGGATCCTTCTGTCCACCGGGCGAGTGTCGTCCGAGATGCTCCTCAAGGCCGCCCGCATGGGCGTGCCCGTCGTCGCCTCCCGGACCTCCCCGACCGAGATGGCCGTGGCCCTCGCCGAGCAGCTCAACATCACCGTGTGCGGCTATGTCCGGCCCGACAGCCTCAACCTCTACGCGGGCGAGCACCTGCGTCTCGATCGCCTGGTCGGCGCCGCGGGTGGATGACGCGCCGCCGCCCGGCTCGGCCGGGGACCGGGCCTACCGCCGGGGCTTCAAGAGGGGGGACAGGCGGGAGGACTACGCGGTCGACCTCTTTCGGGAGGCCGAGGCGAGTCTGCTGGATACCTCCAGGGTGAGCGCGATCCTCCTCGAGCTGTCCCGCTATTACAACCCGCTCATCCACGGGCCCATCATCGACCTCGACAGCCGTCGCCGGGTGGTCGAGGCGATCGAGTCAGGCCGGCACGAGGAGGCCCGTGAAATTCTACGCCAGCGGCTGGCCCGCTACCTGGGTCCGGGGGAGGGAAAGAGGGAGGGGGAAGGGGCAGGCGAGGGGGAAGGGGCAGGCGAGGGAAATCCCGGCTGACGCCAGATCGGGGGAACTTTCACATGCTTCGGAGGTTTGGAACCGTCGAAGAGCTTGACACGACGTGGGGACATCATTACGATGCCGCCAGTCGGATTCTAAAGGTTGCATGGTTCCAGCAAGTCTCGAGAAAATCGGAGGCCCGGCGATGACGCAAAGCATCACCGAATGGCTCCAGCACAATCGACTCATCGTCGTAGCGGTGGACACGGTCGGCGGTCGCCTGCGCCTGCGGAATGAGGCGGAGGCGTGCACCGATTTCCACTGCGGTGAGGAGACGGTCGTCACGACCGAGGCCGGTGCCGCCGATCTCGGCGCCATCAACGCCGGCGACATCGTGAAGATCGAAGCGGCCGCCGGCCGCGCCCAGCGCATCGTCGTGGTGCGCCGGGTGTGGGACGAGTTGACCAGCCCTGAGTTCTAAGCCCGTGACCGGGGATCCCCCGGGAGTGCGGCGACCCACACCGATGCGGATCGTGAACGCACGCGCAGCGGGATGTCAGCGCTGCGCGCCACAACGCCTACATCCGTGGCGAGGAGGTTCGGCATGAGTCTGTCGCGGCGCGACTTTCTCAAGTTCGGAAGCGCGACGGCCGCGGGAGTCGCGGTCACGGGGAAGGGGATCGATCTGGCCCCCGTCGAGGCGGCGGCGACGTCGCTGAAGATCAAGGAAGCGAAGGCCTTCGCCGGCGTGTGTCCGTATTGCGCCGTGGGCTGCGGCCAGCTGATCTACGCCAAGGACGGCAAGATCATCGACATCGAGGGCAACCCGGACACGCCGCACACGCTGGGGCGGCTCTGCCCGAAGGGCGCGGCCACCATCCAGCTCTCGAACAACCCGCTGCGCCCGACCAAGGCGCTCTACCGGGCGCCGGGCTCGGACCAGTGGGAGGAGAAGCCGCTCGACTGGATGTACGACCAGATCGCCAAGCGGTACTACGAGGCGCGCGAGAAGTACTTCATCGAGACGGAGAAGGACAAGGACGGCAAGGCCGTCACGGTGAACCGGCTGGAGGCGATCGCCTCCCTCGGTTCGGCGTGCATCGACAACGAGGAGTGCTACCTCCTCTCGAAGCTGAACCGCACCCTCGGTATCGTCTATCACGAGCATCAGGCCAGGGTCTGACACTCCGCCACGGTCCCAGCTTTGGGGACCACGTTCGGCCGCGGGGCGATGACCACGAACCTGATCGACATCCAGAACGCGGACGTCATCATGGC
>JBGPYK010000624.1:0-2016 GCA_041493245.1 Methylomirabilia bacterium
CTCGGCGATCGCGAGCGTGAACAGCTCTGGCAATGGATGGCGGCGACGACCCTCCAGACGCTCGACGGCTACCGGGCGCTGCTCGGTCGCGCGGGGTTCCGCGCCATCGAGGCCGAGGATCTGTCCGAGGCGTGGCGCGGGATCCTCCGGCGCCGACTCGAGATGTACCGGGGAATGCGACGCGAAACCGTGGCGGCTCTCGGCGACGCGCGCTACGCGGAGTACCAGCAACTCTACGACTTCTTCGTGAGCCTGGTCGAGGCGGGCAAGCTCGGAGGCGGCCGCTTCACCGCCACCCGCTGACGGCGCCGCCAACGTCTCAGCGGAACTTCTTCAGCAGGTCTTTGAGGCCGCGCTCGCCCTTCTCGGGATCGACCTGGCGCAGGACCGTCGACGTCACGACGCGGATCGAGGGCGCGGCGGCCGTGCCCGCGACCTTGGCCTGGAGCTGGCCCCGCCCGTGGTCGACCACCACGTCGAGGTTCATCTGGCCGGTGGGGAGCGCGTAGTCCCCGGCCACCCTCGCCTTCATCGCGCGGCTCGTGTAGAGGAGGTCGCGGGTCGTCACGACGCCGTTGCGGATCTGATAGCTGCCCGTGATCGACTCGAACTCGACGGGCGAGGAGAACATCGATGCCGGCACGTCTCGGCTCAGCACGGACGAGACGGCGCCGCCGACGCGGGCGATGTCACCGAGCAGGGCGAGCGCACGGGGGCCGACGACCTTGCCCTCGCCGATGCGGAGCTGGCCGTTGCCCCAGAGCGTGTGCCAGGGGTCGGTCGGCGACAGGCCCAGCATGCCCGTGAGGTCGAGCGGGCCTGCCAGGGCATAGCCCTGGCAGAGGAAGTCGGCGAGGACGCGCTCCAGCGGGATCGCTTTGAGGACGAGGTCCGACAGCTCCGCGGGCACGCCCGGCGCCGCCGCCGCCACCAGCTTCATGGTGATGCTGCCCCCGGAGATCCCCGTGGCGAGCGGCTGGACGACGAGCCGTCCATTGTCCCAACTCACGCTCGCCTTCACCGTCGACAGCGACAGGGTGCGCCGCTTCGGCTCGGCGCACCCGGGCTGAGTCTGCATTACCTCCGGTCTTCGCAGCTCGAGGTCGCCGGAGGCGCGCGGCCGTCCCACGGTCCCGGCGACGTTGAGCCGGCCCGTCAGCGCTCCCCCGATCGCCGGCTCCGAGCCCAGGGCGGCGGCGACGAGCGGACGGACGTCCTTGCCGTCGAGCGCGACCTGAGCACGCACGCTCGCCTCCACAAGCGTACGGGCGCCGCCGAGCCCGAGCGTCCCGTCGGTCAGCTTCACCCCGATCTCTCCCGGCACGACGCGCGCGGCGCCGGCGAACGAGAGCGCGCCCGCCCGCGTGGAAAGCGTCAGATCGAGGTCCTCCAGCCGGTACCGGGAGGCCTCGCCCCGGCCTCCCCGCGCCTCATAGATCACGAGCCCACGGTCGATGACGACGCGAGAGACGAGCGCCGCCGGCGCGGCGCCGGCGGCGCTTGCCCGGGACGCCCGGGGCGCCGCCACCGTTTCACGCGAGGCGCCCAGGCTCGCGAAGTTCCAGCGCCCTTCCGGTCCCTGGATGAGGACGATCCGGGGCTGCTTCAGCACGAGCGTAGCGAACTCGACGCGGCCGCGCAGCAGCGGCGCGAGCTTGAGGCGCAGGTCGGCCTCGTCGAGCCTGAGGAAGGGGCCACCACCAAAGCCCGGGTCTTCGGCAATCTCGAGCGTGTGGAGACGGACCGCCGGGTACGGCAGGACGGAGACGGAGAGCGATTGGAACTTAACGGGGCGTCCGAGCGCCTGGGAGGCGCCCGACGCGATCAGGGACTGGACGCGGGGGGTGTCAACGATCCAGGGGATCGCCGCCAGCGCGGCGATCGTCAGGACGACGACCGCCGCGCCGGCGACCAGCAACCATTTCCCGAGACGAATTAACTAACGTCGGGGGGAGCGACCGCCGCTCCTCCCCGACACCCCCCAACGGTCACCGTCGGTGCCGATCCCCTCGCAAG
>JBGPYK010000169.1:0-5748 GCA_041493245.1 Methylomirabilia bacterium
GACACGGGGGCGGCGCAGCTCGGCCCGGCCCACGGTGAAGACGCCGAGGCCGATCCCGATCAGCACCGCGACGGCGAGTGTGGTCACGAAGGTCCTGCGGCTGAGCTGTATCATGTCCCTGTCTCCTGCGAGTCCTTCCCCGCGGCGTTGTCCCCGACCTCGCCGGCAAGAACCCGACGGAGCCGCTCCCCTTCGAGAGTCTCGATCTGCTTCAGTTCAGCGGCGCCGGCCATGAGCGCGGCCTTTTTCGTGGTCAGGATCCCGTGGACGCGATCGTGCAGCCGCTCCAGCATGTCCCGGATCTCGGCATCGATGGCGCGCGCGGTGTCCTCGCTGAAGTCACGCTCCCCACCCCAGCCCGCCACGCCCTTGAGAAACTGCGGCACCCGCTCCCCGTAGGTGGCCAGCCCCACCCGCTCCGACATTCCGTACTTCATGACCATGAGACGCGCCAGCTCGGTCGCCCGTTCCAGATCGTTGTGCGCCCCCGTCGATACCTCACCGTACACCAGTTCCTCCGCCGCCCGGCCGCCCAGGAGCACCGCGATCCGGTCCTCCAGCTCGCTCCGGGTCATGATGAAGCGGTCCTCGGTGGGAAGCTGGTAGGTCATACCGAGGGCGGCGATGCCGCGGGGGATGATCGTGACCTTGTGCACCGGATCGGCGTGGGCCACGGATGCGGCGACGAAGGCGTGGCCCATCTCGTGGTGGGCGACGATGTCGCGCTCCTTGTCGGACAGCACGCGTCCCTTCTTCTCGAGGCCGGCCACGCCGCGGTCGATCGCCTCCTCGAAGTCCGACATCTCCACGGCGTTTTTGTCCTTGCGCGCGGCCAGGAGCGCAGCCTCGTTGACGATGTTGGCGAGGTCGGCGCCCGCGAAGCCCGGGGTGCGGGCGGCAATGACGCCCAAATCCACGTTGGGCGCGAGCACGACGTTGCGCGCGTGCAGTCTCAAGATGGCCTCGCGCCCCCGTACGTCGGGCTTGTCGACGACGATCTGACGGTCGAAGCGCCCGGGGCGGAGCAGGGCCTGGTCGAGGACCTCGGGGCGGTTCGTCGCGGCCATGAGGATGACGCCCTTCGACGAGTCGAAGCCGTCCATCTCCGCCAGGAGCTGGTTGAGGGTCTGCTCGCGCTCGTCGTGCCCACCCACGAAGCCCGTGCTCCCGGCGCGCGATTTGCCGATCGCGTCCAGCTCGTCGATGAAGATGATGCAAGGGGCCTTGTCCTTGGCCTGCTCGAAGAGGTCGCGGACGCGGGAAGCGCCCACGCCTACGAACATTTCCACGAACTCCGAGCCGGAGAGCGTGAAGAACGGCACGTCGGCTTCGCCCGCAACCGCGCGCGCGAGAAGGGTCTTGCCCGTGCCGGGCCCGCCGACGAGGAGCACGCCCTTGGGGATGCGGCCGCCGAGGCGCTGGTACTTCTTGGGGTTCGTCAGAAAGTCGATGATCTCGACCAGCTCGGCCTTGGCCTCGTCGACGCCCGCCACGTCGGCGAACGTCGTCTTCAGCCCCTTGCGGTCGTAGATCTTGTGCTTGGACCGGCCGAACGACAGGGCCTGGGTGGGGCCGCCGCCGACCCGCCGCATGAGGAACATCCAGATGCCGATCATGACGGCGAGCGGGACCACCCAGCCGAACAGGAGATCCTTCCAGAAGGTCGTCTCGATCCGGCCCGCGAACTCGACCTTCGCTTTCTGGAGTTCGCCGATGAGCCATTGCTCGTCGACGCCCGGGATGCGCGTGACGGTGAAGACCCGGAGGTCCTGGTCGGAGCCGAGCATCTGGCGCAACCGGTCGCCGGGGGCGATCGGCGGGGCGGGCAGGGCGCCCGGCTTGGCCACGCCCCGGATCTCGCGCTCCGTCAGCGCGACCTTCTCGATCTGTCCGGCCCGCACCAGATCGAGGAACTTCGACATGGGCAGCTCGACCGTGCGCGGGGCGAGGAGCCAGGACTGTAGCAGCGAGAGCACGACCGCGGCCACGAGGACGTAGACGAGTGAGAACTGGAAGCGCTGGGATAATCGGAGCTTCATCGGCCGACCCTCGTCCTGATGCTAGCGCCGGGGTACGGGCGTGTCAAACTTGCCGCGGTTCTTTTCCCTTGACACCTCAGCGCGTTTGACCTAAAAACTGGCGCTGACAAGGCATGTGACTTCTGGAACAAGCTCGTCTCGTGTGAGGGTCTTCGAACGGTCTCGCGCGGTTCGCGGTGGGGAGCCACATCGGTGAAGGGGTGCAGCGGGAGCCGCTTGGCCGGGGTCACCGTCCTCGTCTGCGCTGTCCTCGTTCTCTTCGTCACCTTGGTGCCGGCGGGCGCCCAGGAAGCCGCCAAGGAGCCGGCGTACCGCAACTTCCCGCTCCTCGGCTCCCGCCTCGCCGTCTGGGCCGTCGCCCAGCTCCACCTGAACTTCGCCGCGTTCATCCTGGGCTGCCCGATCTTCGCCGTCATCATCGAGATCATCGGCTGGCGGACGCGGGACGCGAAGTACGATTGGCTCGCGCACGAGTTCGTGAAGCTCACCTTCGCGGCGTTCTCGACCACGGCCCTCCTGGGCGCCCTCCTCCTCTTCCTCTTCGTCGGCTACTATCCGAAGTTCTGGGCGTACATGACGTCCATCTTCTTTCCGACGTACTGGGTGTATGCCCTCCTCTTCTTCGCCGAGACCTTCATCGTCTACCTCTGGTACTACGGCTGGGACTGGCTCAGCGGACCGCGCAAGTGGATCCACGTCAGCCTGGGCGTGCTCTCGAACCTGGTGGGGACGGCCATCCTGTTCGTCGCCAACTCGTGGGTGACGTTCATGATCTCGCCCGCCGGCATCACCGAATCGGGCGCGCTCAAGGGCAGCGTGTGGGCGGCCATCAACAACTTCACGTGGATGCCGATCAACATCCACCGGCTCATCGCCAACATCGTCTTTGGCGGGACCATCGCCGCCGCCTACGCGGCCTTCCGCTTCCTCTCGGCCACGACTGACGAGGAGCGCGCGCGCTACGACTGGATGGGTTACATCGGCAACTTCGTCGCGCTGGCGGCCTTCATCGTGTTGCCCTTCGCCGGCTACTATCTCGGGCGCGAGATCTACGCCTTCAACCAGACGATGGGCATCACGATGATGGGCGGCTTCATGTCCTGGCTGTGGATCATCCAGGCGCTCCTCATCGGCATCCTCTTCCTCGGCTCCAACTATTACCTGTGGCTCGGCATGGAGCGCATCCCCGGATCCGAGCGCTACCGGAAGTTCGTGCCGCCCATGCTCCTGGTCCTCACCCTCGGGTTCATGATCTGGGCCACGCCGCGCAGCATGGTCATCACGCTCGACGAGGCGCGCGCGATGGGCGGGACCCACCACCCCGCGCTCGGCTTCTTCGGCGTCATGTCGGCGAAGAACACCGTCGTCAACCTCATGATCCTCACGACGTTCCTCTCCTTCGTCCTCTACCGTCGCGCCAACCGCGTGTCGACGAAGTCGTGGGTGCGCAGCGGGATGATGCTGCAGTGGGCGGCGTTCTTCGTGGCCGCGTTCGTCGTGGTGTTCTACGGCGTCTACGGTTACTTCGTCGAGTCGATGGTGCGGATCGGCTTCTCCGTGTACCAGGTGCTGGCCGTCCTGTCCGCCATCGTCGTGGTCATGATCATCGACATCCCCATGTTCAAGGGCGCCCGCTCCACGGGGACGATCCGCTGGGGCACGATCGCGCCGCGCTCGCAGTACGTGCTGATCCTGCTCGCCGTCACCTTCACCTGGCTCATGGGGCTCATGGGCTTCGCCCGCTCCGGAATCCGCCAGCACTGGCACGTGTACGCCGTCCTTCGCGATACCTCGGCGGAGGCGGTGACGCCCGCCCTCGGCTATGCCGCGAACGTCATTACCGTGGTGACCATCGTGTTCTTCCTCCTCGTGAGCTTCATCTTCTGGCTCGGCGGGCTCAGCGAGCGGGGGACGGCGGGTGCCCACGGACACGTCCCGCCGGTGATCGCCGGCGGGGGCGGACCGCGACCGTAAGATGCGCGTTCCCGTCGGCGCCAAGGTCGGTCTGTTCTCCCTCGCGATCATGGGTAGCTACAGCTACTTCGCGAACTCGATCCCCCAGATCGAGTCGAAGCCGCCCGAGGAGCTGTCGCTCGAAGGTGGCACCGTGACGCCCGCGCAGCTCGTGAAGGCGGGCGAGCAGATCTTCAAGACCAAGGGGACGTGCGAGATCTGCCACCGCGTCGGCCAGAAGGGGACGCGGGCGCCCGACCTCGCGGGCGTGGGGGCGCGGGCCGGGAAGACCAAGCCCGGGATGAGCGGCAAGCAGTACATCATCGAGTCGTTGCTCCAGCCCGGGGCCTACATCGTCGAGGGGTACCCTCCGATCATGCCCGCCGTCGACAAGCCGCCCATCGCGCTGAACCGCTCGGAGCTGTGGGCGCTCACGGCGTTCCTCGAGTCACTCGGCGGCACCGTGGACGTGACGCTCGACGACATCCCGAAGACGGCGGGTGCCGCGGCCGGCGGAGGCGGGCCGGCGGAGGTGAAGCTGCCGGGCGATGCCAAGGCGGGGGAAGCGGTGTTCGCGGGCAAGGGCGGCTGCATCGCCTGCCACAAGGCGGGGAAGATCGGCGCCTCGCCCGTTGGCCCCGACCTCTCCCAGATCGCCAAGATCCAGACCCCGGACTACATCATGAGGAAGATCCTCGACCCCAAGGGGATGGGAACGGTCGCCGGCTTCCCGCCCGGCGTCATGCCGCAGGCGTTCGGCCAGACCCTGGCGTCGAAGGAGTACATGGACCTCGTGGCTTTCCTCCTCACCCTCAAGTGACGCGGCCATGAGCTTCTTGAAATCGCGTTTCGTCCAGGCGTTGCTCATTCTCGTCGTCGCGTTCTGCCTCCTGCGCTTCGGCATCCGCCCGCCGGCGCCCTGGAGCGTGCTGACGATCTACATGATGATCGTCTTCCTCGCGACGATGATCTACGTGTCGTCCGACGCGGACTCGTGGCGGAGCTTCGTGCGTCCGATGTGGTCGACCCTCGTCGACCCCGACAAGCGCGTCGTCCGTCTCGGCCTGCTCGTGTTGCTCCCGCTCCTCCTCGGCTACTACGCCTACAGCCAGGCCGCGGCCAAGCCGCAGGCGCCGGCGGAGCTGCGCGCGGTCCACCCCGCGCCGCCGGGGTCCATCCAGTTCCGCGGCAAGGAGATCAACATCTCCGGCGTCGAGAATCCGCTGCGGAAGGACCAGGCGAAGTTCAAGGAGCACGCGGCGAAGGGCGGGGAGATCTACAGCCGCAACTGCATGTACTGCCACGGCGACAACCTCGACGGGAAGGGACACTTCGCGAAGGGGTTCAATCCGCCGCCCGCGAACTTCCAGGACCCCGGGACCATCGCCATGCTGCAGGAGGCGTACCTCTTCTGGCGCATCGCCAAGGGTGGACCTGGGTTGCCCAAGGAATCGACGCCGTGGAATTCGGTCATGCCGGCGTGGGAAGATCGTTTGACCGAGGAGCAAATCTGGCAGGTCATCATGTATCTCTATGACGCGACCGGCCAGCAACCGCGCCGCTGGGAAGCGTCTCACTGATGGTTGGCGATCGCTTCGCGCGGGTCCTGGCGCGGTGGTGGGCCCGGGGGGGGGGGCACCCCCGGGCGGGGGGGGGGGGGGCGGGGGGGCGGGCGGGGGGGGGGGCGGTGTCGGGGGGCCCCAGGGCCGCGGGTCCGGCGGGTGCGGGGTATGGAGAGTGGGGGAATGGGGTGGCA
>JBGPYK010000556.1:0-2419 GCA_041493245.1 Methylomirabilia bacterium
CCGTGGCTGGCGGGGGTTTCCGGCAAGCGCAATCCGACCACGCTCCGCATGGAGTGGCGTCTGGACGAGGGGCGGAAGATTCCCGTGCGCTTCCTGGTGTCCGGCTACCCGTACCGCCTGCTCGGCATCGTGACCATGCGCATCCACCTCGTCGGCGCGGGCGTGCACCTGCTGGGCACCGACCGTCTGGGGCGCGATCAGTGGTCGCGCCTCGCCCACGGGACCCAGACGTCCATGACCATCGGCCTCACCGCGGTGACGCTGTCCGTCGTGTTCGGCGTGCTGCTCGGCGGAATCTCGGGTTACTCCGGCGGCCTGCCCGATCTCATCATCCAGCGGGTGATCGAGCTCTTGCAGTCGTTGCCGACGATCCCGATCTGGCTCGCGCTCACCGCGGCGTTACCGCGCGACTGGTCGCCGCTGCAGGTCTTCTTCGCGATCACCGTGATCCTGTCGCTGGTGGGCTGGACGACGCTCGGCCGCGAGGTGCGCGGGCGCTTTCTGTCGCTGCGCGAGGAGGATTACGTGCTGGCGGCCGAGCTGGCCGGCGCCAGCCGCACCCGGATCATCGCCCGCCATATGGTGCCGAACTTCCTCAGCCACATCATCGCGACCAGCACGCTGGCCATCCCGGCCATGATCATCAGCGAGACGGCGCTGTCCTTCCTGGGCCTCGGCATCCGGCCGCCGGCGATTTCCTGGGGGGTGCTCCTGCAAGAGGCGCAGAACATCCAGACGCTGGCGCTGGCGCCGTGGCTCCTGGTGCCCGGCGTGGTCGTCATCCTCTCGGTGCTGGCGTTCAACCTGGTCGGCGACGGCCTCCGCGACGCCGCCGACCCCTACGGCCAGTGATGCCGCCGGTCCTGGCGGTGCGCGACCTGCGCGTGCACTTCTTCCTCGACGAGGGTCTCGTGCGCGCGGTGGACGGTGTGTCCTTCGACGTGGCTGCGGGTCAAGTGGTCGGGATTGTCGGCGAGAGCGGATGCGGCAAGAGCGTGACGATGAAGGCGATCCTCCAGATCGTCGAGCCGCCTGGCCGCGTCGTCGCGGGCCAGATGCTCTTCCGCGCCGACTCGACCGAGTCCGTAGACCTGGCGCGCCTCGCTCCGCGCGGCGCCGCCATGCGCGCCATCCGTGGCGCCGAGATCGCGCTGATTCCGCAGGAGCCGATGGCGGCGTTCAGCCCGGTGCACACCGTCGGTGACCAGGTCGTCGAGGCGCTCCGGCTCCACCAGCGCAAGTGGCGGCCCGAGGGCCCGGCGCTTTCCCGCGCCGACGCGCGGCAGATGACCGCCGAGCTCTTCCGCGACGTCGGCATCTCGATGCCGGGCGAGCGCGTGGATGCCTACGCCTGGCAGCTCTCGGGCGGCCTGCGCCAGCGCGCGATGATCGCCATGGCGCTGTCATGCCGGCCGCGCCTCTTGATCGCCGACGAGCCGACGACGGCCGTCGACGTGACGACCCAGGCCCAGATCCTCAACCTTCTGCGCGATCTCCAGCGCCGCCACGGCACCGCGATCGTCTTCGTCACTCACGACCTCGGCGTCATCGCTCAGATGGCTCATCACGTCGTCGTCATGTACCTGGGCCGCGTGATGGAGCAAGGTCCGGTCGACGACATCTTCCACGCGCCCAAGCACCCCTACACGCGGGCCCTGCTGCGCTCGATTCCGAGTCTGCTCGCCACACCGCAGTCGCCGCTGCCGACGATCGCCGGCTCGATCCCCCATCCGCTCGGCCGGCCGCCGGGCTGCGCCTTCCACCCGCGCTGTCCCGACGTGATGCCGGAGGTCTGCGACCGGCGCGTGCCGGCGCTCAGGCTGGTCGAGCGCGCGCAATCGGCGTCGTGCTTCCTCTACCACCGCGACGAGGCCGAGCCGTGACCGCGCCCGTCCTCGACGTCCGCCGGCTGCAGAAGTTCTTCGACATCCGGCGCGGCTTTCGACGCCGCGTGGTCGGCACCGTGCGAGCGGTGGACGACGTCTCGTTCACGATCCTCGAGGGCGAGACGCTGGGCCTCGTCGGCGAGTCGGGCTGTGGCAAGACCACGACGGCGCGCTGCATCCTGCGCGCGATGTCGCCGTCCAGCGGCGAGATCCTGTTCCGCACCGCCGATGGCCGTATCGTGGACCTGGCCCCGCTCCCCCGGGCCGCCCTGCGTGCGCTTCGACCGCAGATCCAGATGATCTTCCAGGACCCGTTCAGTTCGTTGAACCCGCGCATGACGATCTTCGACAACGTCGGTGAGCCCCTGCTCGTCAACGGCCTGCGCGACCGGCGGGCGCGCCTCGAGCGCGTCGCCGCGCTCCTCGAGCTGACCGGCCTCCGCCCGGAGTACATGCACCGCTTCCCCCACGCCTTCTCGGGCGGCCAGCGGCAGCGCATCGGCATCGCCCGCGCGCTGGCCACCGAACCCCGC
>JBGPYK010000199.1:0-5306 GCA_041493245.1 Methylomirabilia bacterium
AGCTCGCCGGCGATTTCACCGTCCCCACGGCCGACGGCAAGTCCTTTCGCCTGTCGGCGCACCGTGGCCGACCGGTCTTCGTCAACTTCTGGGCGACGTGGTGCCCGCCGTGCCTCGAGGAGATGCCCGCCATGGAGCGGCTCTGGCGGGCGCAGAAGGACGCCGGCCTGGTGATGCTGGCGGTGACCGTCGACGCCGACGCGGGCGTCGTGGCGCCGTACCTCAAGCGGCACGAGCTGACGTTCCCCGTCGGGCTTGACACAAAGATGGAACTGGCCAACACCTACGGGGTGCGCGCGCTGCCTTCGAGCTTCATCATCGATCGCGAGGGGCGTCTGGCCGCGCTCGCCCTCGGGCCCCGCGCCTGGGACAACGTCGCCGCGCACTCGCTGGTGGAAGGCCTCGCGCGTTAGATGGGCGGCTCCCTCGGCGTGGTCGTCGCCTTCAGCGCGGGACTCTTCTCGTTCCTTTCGCCGTGCGTCCTGCCCCTGTTCCCGTCGTACGTGTCCTTCATCACCGGCATGTCCGTCGGCGATCTCACCGCGGACCTCACGGGGGCGGCGCGCCGCCGCGTGATGCTCCACGCGCTCGCGTTCGTCGCCGGCTTCTCGCTGGTGTTCGTCAGCCTGGGCGCCTCCTTCAGCGCGGCCGGGCAGTTCCTCCTCGACTACCGCGACCTCATCCGCCGTGTGGGCGGCGTCCTCATCGTGCTGTTCGGTTTCTACATCGCGGGCGTGTTCAAGCTCGGTCTGCTCGGACGCACCAAGCAGCTCCAGCTCCGCGAGAAGCCCGCGGGGTACCTCGGCTCCCTCGCCGTCGGGATCACCTTCGCCATCGGCTGGACGCCGTGCGTGGGGCCGATCCTCGGCGCTATCCTGTCGCTCGCGGGGACGGCCGAGACCGTGCAGCGCGGGATCGGGCTCCTCATCGCGTACTCGGCGGGGCTCGGCCTGCCGTTCCTGCTGTCGGCGGTCGCGCTCGGTTCGTTCCTCCGGTTCTTCAAGCGCTATCGTCCCTTCATCCCCGTGATGGAGCGCGCGGCCGGCGCCCTGCTCGTCGTCGTCGGCGTTCTCGTCTTCACCAACTACTACGTCGTTCTGAATTCGTGGGCGATCTCGCTCACCCCCGACTGGCTCCTCCGACGTCTGTGACCGGCCGATGAAAAGCGGCCATCTGCGTCGTTGGCTCCTCGCTCGACCTTCGATCATTTCACCGCTCGGCTCGCACCGGCGGCCGGCGCTCACCTCGCACTGCGGCGACGTGGCCGGACCACGTCGCAGTCGTCGATTATCGCCGCCTAGCATCTGGCCGCTTTTGATCGGCCTGCGCTGGCGCGCGTGAGATCGACCTCGCCCGAGCGCTGAAGAGCCGTGCGCGTTCACGTGCGGGTGCCGGCAAGCTCGGCCAACCTCGGCCCCGGGTTCGACGCGTTGGGGTTGGCGCTGGCGCTGTACAACGAGATCGAGGCGTCGGAGTCGGACGCGGTCACGCTCGCGATCCAGGGCGAGGGTGCGGGCCGCCTGGCGGGCAACGGGCGGAACGTCGTGGTGCGCGGCGTGCGGATGGCGTACGAGGCCGCCGGGCGGCCGTTCCGGGGCTGTGCGGTCGCCTGTGTGAATCGCATCCCGCTGGCGCGCGGGCTCGGGTCGAGCGCCGCGGCGTGGGTTGGCGGCCTGGTGGCCGGCAACACGCTCCTGGGCTCACCGCTGGATCGCGTCGCCCTCCTGGCGCTTGGCGCGCGCGCCGAAGGTCATCCCGACAACGTCGCCGCCGCGCTGCTCGGTGGGCTCACCGTGGCGTGCGAGGGACCGGCGGGCGCGCGCGCGATGTCGCTGCCGGTTCCGACTGGACTGCACTGGATCGTCCTCGTGCCCGAGGTCTCGAGCGCGACGGCGGACGCGCGTGCGGTGCTGCCCGCGTCCGTGCCGCGCGCCGACGCGGTCTTCAACGTGCAGCGCGTGGCGCTGCTGCTCGCCAGCCTTCAAACCGCCCGCGTCGATCTCCTGCCGTCCGCCTTCGAGGACCGCCTGCACGAGCCCTACCGCGCCCGGCTCTTTCCCTGGATGGCCGCGGTGACGGAGGCCGCGCGCGCCGCAGGCGCGCTGGGTTGCGTGCTGAGTGGCGCCGGCCCGTCGCTCCTCGCCGTCGCCGGGGAGGATGTGGAGGCTGCGGCCGTGGGCCGCGCGATGGAGGAGGCGATGCGCCGCGCCGGCGTGGGCGGCGTGGCGCGGGAGCTGGCCGTCGATACGCGGGGTGCGGTGAGCCGGGTCGTTGATCCCGGCTAGGATCGTCGCCGGGTGCTTCTGGCTGGCCCGCCGCCGCGAGGCTTGACGCCCGCCGAGCCGCGATGCTAACTGGACCGCCATGACTGTGGGGCACCGCCCGGGCGTGCTGCCGTACCAGGCGCTGCGCGCCGCGGTGGACGACGCGTGGATCTCGTCGTCGGTGCGGCTCGATGAGGCGCAGTTCCAGCCCGCCAGTCTCGACTTGCGCCTCGGCACGGTCGCCTACCAGCTGCGCGCCAGCTTCCTGCCGTTCAGCCAAACGGTGCAGAGTCGGCTCGAACCAAGCGCATCCGGCGACAACGATCTCGTGATCGACCGGGTGTCACTCGAAGGTGGGGCGACGCTGCAGCGCGGGTCCGTCTACCTCGTGCCGCTGCTGGAACGGCTCCGGCTGCCGTCCCACGTCCGCGGTCGGTGCAATCCGAAGAGCACCACGGGGCGCCTCGATATCTTCACGCGCGTGATCACCGACGGGACGCCGCGCTTCGACGAGATTCGCCCCGGGTATGCCGGGCCGCTCTACCTCGAGGTCTCGCCGCAGTCGTTTCCCGTCCGCGTCCAGACCGGGCACTCCCTGAACCAGCTCCGCCTCCTGTCGGGCGAGACGGCGCTCTCCGACGCCGCGCTCGCCGGGTTGTACCGCGAGACGCCGCTCCTCTACGACGACGACGACCGGCCCATCCCGCTCGAGCGCGTGGTCCTCCACGACGGCCTGTGCATGGGCGTGGACCTCGCGGGGCGGCATACGGGGTCGATCATCGGCTATCGCGCGCACCCCAACCCGCCTGCCGTCGACCTCGCGCGTACGAACGCCTACGACCCCGCCGAGTTCTGGGAGCCGATCAAGCGGCCGAGCCGCGACGCGTACATCCTGGAAGCCAACCGCTTCTACATCCTGGTCTCCAAGGAGCGGATCCGCGTGCCCCCGGACTTCGCGGCGGAGATGGTCGTGTACGACGCGGGGGCGGGCGAGATCCGGACGCACTACGCGGGTTTCTTCGACCCGGGGTTCGGCTTCGGGGACGGCCGCGTGCTCGGGACGAAGGTCGTGATGGAGGTCCGAGCCCGCGAGGTGCCCTTCATGCTCTACGACGGACAGATTTCGTTCAAGGTCCTTTTCGAGCGGCTGGCCACGCGTCCGGAGCGTCTCTACGGCGTCGGGCTCGCCTCCTCCTATCAGCACCAGACCCTGACCCTGAGCAAGCAGTTCCGGCGGTCCTGACGTTCCGGCGCGCGCGGGGTACGGGGGCGCCATGCTAGAATGCTTGCTGGTGTCGTTCCGACGTGTGGCGAGACCGGCCCAGTGCCCGGTGGAGGGCAAGATGGCAGAGCAGAAAAAGAAAGAGATCCGACCGACGAAGCCCTCTGAAGGCGGCGAGGGTGGCAGCGCGAACCCGGAGCTGGCGAAGAAGGGCAAGAAGATCAAAGAAGACATCGACAAGCTCCTCGACGAGATCGACGAAATCCTGGAGGAGAACGCGGAGGAGTTCGTCAAGAGCTACGTCCAGCGGGGGGGTGAGTAACCGATGCCGATCTATGAGTATCGTTGCGGCGGCTGCGGCAAGCCGTTCGAGCGCTACGTCGCCTCCACCACGGGTATGGCGGCGTGCCCGACCTGCGGCAGCGGCAACGTGAAGCGTACGCTGTCGCTGTTCGCCGTCAAGAGCGACGGCGGCCCCGTCGCCTCCAGCATGCCGGCCGGCGGCGGCTGCTGCGGCGGCGGCTGTTCCTGCCACTGACGCCCCCACGTCCGGGGGGTGAGGCGGGCGCGCCGCTCGCTCAGGCCTTTGTGGAGTTCGTCGAATCCCAGTCCGCTGACCTCGCATCCTAACGGCGTCATGAGCCCCGACGACAAGATCCGTCTCACGTCCTACGCCTCCTGCGCCGGCTGAGCGTCGAAGATGGCTCCTGGAGATCTCCAGGAGGTGCTCGCGGTACTCAAACCGGCCCACGCCCACGCCCACCCCGATCTACTCGTGGGCCTCGGGCAGGCCGACGACGCCGCCGTGTATCGCCTGACGCCCGACCTGGCGATCGTCGAGACCGTGGACTTCTTCCCGCCCGTGGTCGACGACGCCTACACGTGGGGCGCGATCGCCGCCGCCAACGCCATGTCCGACGTGTACGCGATGGGCGGGGAGGTGCTGTTCGCGCTGGCGGTCGCCGGCTTTCCCCGCGACTTCCCCAAGTCGCTTATTGTGGAGGTCTTCCGGGGCGGGGCCGAGAAGGTCGCGGAGGCGGGTGGCGTGATCGCCGGCGGCCACACGGTCGTTGACGTCGAGCCGAAGTACGGTCTCTGCGTCACCGGGCGTGTCCACCCCGATCGCGTGTTCATCAAGGGCGGGCTCCGGCCGGGTCACCGCGTCTTTCTCTCCAAGCCGCTCGGTACCGGCGTGATCACAACGGCCGCGAAAGCCGACGTGGCGAGTGCGGCGGCACTGGAGGCGGCGGTGAAGAGCATGCTGAGGCTGAACCGCGTCGCCGCCCAGGTCGCCGCCACGGTCGGCGTGACGGGTGCGACCGACATCACCGGCTTCGGGCTGGCCGGTCACGCCGCCGAGATGATCGAGGCCTCCGCAGCCGGGCTCGCCATCACGGCCTCCCGCCTGCCGCTGTTGCCGCAGGCGCTCGAGCTGGCGGAGGCGGGGCACTGGAGCGGCGGGATGAAGCGCAACCGGCGTCACGTCGAGGCGCTCTTCGGCCCCCGTCTCGCGATCGCCCCCGAGGTGTCTCCGGCGCTGGCCTCGCTGCTCTTCGAGTCCGAGACGTCCGGCGGGCTCCTCTTCGCCGTCGCCCCCGATCGCGCGGCTGCCGTGCTGCCGGCGTTTGCCGAGCGGGGCGAGCCGTGCTGGGAAGTCGGCGAAGTCGTCGCCGACCCCGTCCTCCGCGTTCTCGCCTAGCCCGAAGTTCCCCCTCCCCCCAGAGGGTATGGCGTTGATTTTCTTGACGAAGGCATGTCTCGGGGGCCGAGCGTTCTGGCTACAGGGTGAGGGAGACTCCGAGCCGATCGAGGGCGCGCTG
>JBGPYK010000149.1:0-6149 GCA_041493245.1 Methylomirabilia bacterium
CACCCCGGTCACAATCCGCCGCACTTTTCCCGGCATGTCGATTCCTCCGTTCAGTCGATCATGCGGATCTTACGCCTTCTTCAGCGTCAGGCGAATGAGCGTGTCGGCCCGGGCTTGTCGGTCGAGGTCGCTGCAGGTCGCGATGATGTCCTCGAACTGCGCCGCCGGGATGGGGAGGCCGGGGACGACATCGCGAATGCGGCGCGCCTCCTCGTCGAAGTCCCAGATGAACTCGCGCCCGGTGGACTGCTTGGTGTAGCTCCGGCCGTCCTTGGTGTGGATCGTGATCCGCGGACCGAAGAGCGTCATCCGGTGCGACGGGATGATCGTCACCCGCTTCATCAGCTCCAGCACTTCGGGGGGATCGCCAGCGCCCGCCGGGTCAGCCCTCCGCAGCACGGAGAAACCGCGCTTCACGACGCCGTACGCGGTGAAGTACGGCGTGCTCCCCGGCTGCGCCTCCCCGTCTTCCCTCCGGCTCGGGAAGGCCGGGCTCGGATACTGCGTCTCGAGCCAGTTCACCACGGCCTCGACACGATCGACGTCCTCGTAGCGGATGTCGTGCTCTTCGCAGAGCTTCGCTGTGACGTCGACGTGGGCGATGTTGTAGCCGGCCGTGAAGTAGATGCGGTAGAGCGTCTCGAGGAACATCCATGTCTTGCCCAGATCGGCGGTGATTTTCTCCAGGCTGGTCTGCGTGTCGCCGACGAAGCTGTAGGTGAGCCGGCCCGTGTTGTTACCCGCGTAGGCGTGATAGAAGCCGGCGTCGCCTTCGAGAACGGTCTCGCCGCCCACGTGCCCTCGCTGGGCCAGCGCAACCGCCAGCATGGCGTTGCGCACCGCGGCGCCCTCGCGTAAGGCGCGGCCGCCGCTCCGGGCCCCTTCGAGGTTGCCGGCCGCCAGGCTGGCGCACAGCGCGATCGTGCTATTCACCTGGTCCTCGGTGAAACGCAACATCTTCGCGGCGGCCACGGCGGGGCCGAAGATGCCGAACACCACGCCGGAATGGAAGCCGCGTGCCATCACCGTCGGAATGAAATCGGCCGCCATCCGCTCCATGACCTCGTAGCCCGCCGCGATGCCGGTGATGAAGTCTCTTCCGGAGACGCCCGCGGTCTCCGCCGCGACGAAGGCGCCCGGGATGATGCTCGTGCCGGGATGGGTGAGCATGCGGAAGGTGTCCCACTTCCCGCCGGCCATCGCCATCTCCGCGTTGGCAAAGGCGGCCCCGCCTCTCGTCACCCGGGTGCCGTCCACCATGATGGTGGCGCCGTTCTTCACCCCGGCTTCCTCTTCGGTGATGAACTTCACGGCCTGCTGGCCGTCGCGTGACTGAGCGCCGAGGAGCACGGACGCGAGGCTGTGGAGCGTCACGCCCTTGGCGCGATCGACGACCGCGGGAGGGAGATCGTCATAGCGCAGACCCACGACCCACTGCGCGAGCTGCCGGCTGAGCGATGTCATACGTTCACGGTTCCTCCTTATCAAGGGCTGCGGTCTCGGACTTCATGCCTGGTCGGTGCGCTCGGCGACGTGAGTCGTGGGGATCCGTTGCTCGGCCACGCGCGTGATCGAGGCCTTGAGGCCGGGGTTGGTCTCGAGCAGGCGGCGGAAGTCGGCGACGTCGAGGGCGAGGAGCTGGCACTCGGTGACCGCGGTGACGGTGGCGGTCCGGACGATGTCGCGCAGGAGCGCGATCTCGCCGAAGTACTGGCCGCGGTGCAGGCGCACCGGGTGGGGATGGACGTCGACCTCGACCTGGCCGGACATGATGAAGAACATCGCGTCGGCAGGCTCGTCCCGCCGGACCACGGCGAACTGGGCCGGCACCACCTGCGGCTTCAGGAGCCGCACGATCTCGGCGATTCGGGTCGCGTCAAGCCCGGAGAACAGCGGCAGCTTGGCCACGGTCTGCCAGTTGACGACGAACTCCCGCTTTCGCATCTCGGCGGCGAAACCGGTGGCCAGGATGCCGGCCGGCACCGCGACCACGGCGATACCCAGGACCATCACCAGGCCGGTGACCAGCTTGCCGAGCGGGGTCACCGGGTACATGTCCCCATAGCCCACGGTGGCGATGGTCACGATCGCCCACCACATGGAGTGCGGGATGCTGGCGAACACCTTGGGCTGCGTCTCGCGCTCGAGCACGTAGATCACGGCGGCCTCCAGCGTCAGCAGCACCGTGACCACCAGGAGCATCGCGAGCAGGGCGCGGTACTCGGTTCGCAGCACGGCCGCGAACAGTCCGAGGCCGGGCGCGTAGCGGGCGACCTTCAATACGCGTGTCAGGCGCAGAACGCGCAGCCAGTCGGGGTGAACCGGGACCAGCAGGTCGACGTAGAAGGGCAGGATCGCCAGCAGGTCGATCAGCCCCAGGCCGGAGACCACGTAGCGGAGCCGCCCGCGCCACGGCTCGGCGGCGCCGGCCGGGTCGCGCTCGGGCGCGGTCCACAGGCGCAGGGCGTACTCGACGGTCAGGATCATCGCCACGCTCAGCTCGAGCACCGCCAGGGTGAGCCGGGTGCGCGGGCCCAGCCCGGGCAGGGTCTCGAGCGCCGCGCCGATGACGGTCGCGGCGATCAGCGCCAGCATGAAGGCCTTGAGGGCGGTGTACCCGGACGGGCTTGCGTGCGGGTCGTCCAGGACACGGCCGATCCGCGACCGCCAGGCGCGGAGTGCAGAAGGCATCGCCCGAGAGTCTACAGGACAACGCGCCCGACCGGGCGCTACGCGAGGCTTAGGTGCGTCTCGCGGAGAAGGAGTAGCATAGTGCGTGTTTCGCACACGCCGGGACACCCCGTTCCGTGAAGCCATGACGTCGCTCCTCGTGTTCGACGGAGCGATGGGATCGCTGCTCTACGAGCGCGGCGTGTTCGTCACCCAGAACTTCGAGCAGCTCAACGTCACGCGGCCCGACGTCGTCAAGAAGATCCACGAGGACTACGTCGCCGCGGGCGCGCAAGTCATCGAGACGAACACGTTCGGCGCGAATTGCTTCCGCCTCGACCGCCACGGCCTGGCCGATCAGGTCCGCGCGTTCAACGTGGCCGGCGCTCGGCTCGCGCGCCAGGCGGCGGGCGAGGACGTGTGGGTCGGAGGCTCCATGGGCCCCTCCGGCCTCATTCCCGGTGTCGCGACCCAGGCCGAGCTCGACCTCGCCGCCGCGACCTTCGCCGAGCAGGCCGCGGCCCTCGTGGAGGGCGGGGCCGACCTCCTCGTGCTCGAGACGTTCCGGCACCTCGAGGAGATCCGGATTGCCCTCGAAGCGGCGCGCCAGGCCGCCCCCGGCACGCCCATCATCGCGTCCATGGCCTTCGACCCGACCGAGACGGTCGCCGACGGGTCGACCCCCGAGCACGTCGCCACGACCCTGCGCGACTGGGGCGCGGACGCGATCGGTGTGAACTGCGGCGACGGTCCGCAGCTCGCCCTCGCCATCGCCGAGCGCATGCGCGGTGCGGGGCTGCCGCTCTGCGTACAGCCGAACGCGGGTCTGCCGCGCACCGTCGACGGCCGCCTCCTCTACATGGCGACCCCCGAGTACTTCGACGTGTTCGCGCGGCGCACCATCCAGATCGGCGCCACGATGATCGGCGGCTGCTGCGGCACGACGCCCGAGCACGTCCGCTGGATGGCGAAATCCGGGCGCATGCTCGGTGACCGGCGCGCGGAGGTCGGACGGACGCGCGCCATCACGACCGCGGAGGTTATCCCCGTCCTCGAGCCCACGCCGCTCGCCGAGCGGAGCGACTTCGCCGCGAAGGTCGCGGCGGGCAGGTTCGTGGTCTCCGTCGAGGTCAACCCCGCGCCCGGCCTCGATCCGTCGCGGGCCCTCGAGGGCGCGAAGATGCTCCTCGCCAGCGGCGTCGACATCGTGAACGTCGCGGACGCCCCGCGCGCGATGGCCCGCATGTCGAACCTCGCGTTCTGCGCCCTGCTCCTCGAACGCTACGGGATCCAGCCGATCCTCCACGTGTGCGGCCGCGACCGGAACCTGCTCGGTCAGATGGCGCACTTCCTCGGTGCGCACGCCCTCGGCATCCGCAACCTCGTCATCATTACGGGCGATCCGCCGAAGGTGGGCGACTACCCCGAGGCCACGGCGGTCTACGATCTCGACGTCCTCGGTCTTCTCCAGATGGCGTCGAACATGAACCGTGGCGTCGACCCCGCCGGCAAGCCGTTGCCCGGCGGCCAGACGTCGTTCCTCCTCGCGACGGGCCTCGAGCCCGGCGCGGCGGACCTCGACAAGGAGATCCGACGCCTGGAGAAGAAGAAGGCCGCCGGCGCGGAGCTCGTGATGACCCAGCCCATCTTTCAGACGGAACTGCTCGAGGAGGTCCTCCGGCGCACCGAGCACCTGGCGCTGCCCGTTATGGTGGGGGTGCTCCCGCTCGTGAGCTACAAGAACGCCGAGTTCCTCCACAACGAGGTCCCCGGCATGCAGATCCCCGAGGAGATCCGCGAACGGATGCGCAAGACGCCGGGGGGCGAGGCGGCGCGCCGGGAGGGCGTGAAGATCGCTCGCGAGATGCTGTTCGCGGTGAGGGACCATGTCCAGGGCGCCTATCTCATGCCGCCGCTCGGCAGGTACGAGCTCGCCCTCGAGGTGCTGGACGGCCTCAAGCGGTAGGCGGCGAGTTGCGCGATGGCGCAACCCTCGATGGACCAACGACTGGAGGATCTTGATGCCGACGTTCCGGGCGTCTCCCGAGCTGCAATTGCACTATCTGGTCGACGACTTCACCGATCCCTGGATGGAGCCGGACACTATTCTGTTATTGCACGGCAATGCCGAGAGCAGCCTGGCGTGGTATGCGTGGGTGCCGCTGCTCGCGCGGCGCTTCCGGGTCGTGCGGCCGGATATGCGTGGCTATGGCGCGTCGATGCCGATGCCACGCGCATTTGCGTGGACGCTCGACGTCATCATCGACGACTATGCCCGCCTCATGGACTCGCTCGGCGCCCAACGCTTCCATCTGGTCGGCGCGAAGATCGGTGGGGTCATCGCACGGGCGTTCGCGGCGCGCCGTCCCGAGCGTGTGATGACGCTCACCGTGATCGGCTCGCCGCCGCCGCTGCGCAAGGGTGCCGAGCGCATCCCCGCGTTGACCGAAGAGTTCGAGACGCACGGCGTCGAACACTGGGCGCGGCGCACCATGGCGGGCCGGCTCGGTGACCGGTTTCCCGCCGCCGGGGTCGAGTGGTGGATCAAATTCATGGGCCGGGCGCCGGTGTCGACCCTCGTCGGCTTCAACGCCACGATCAACTACTCGGACATCCGGGCCGATGTGCCGAAGATCGCCTGCCCGACGCTTGTGATTACCACCGACGAAAGCGGGCTCGCGTCGGTGGAGGAGACTCGCGCGTGGCAGCAGACGATCCGGAATTCCGAACTGCTGGTGGTCCCCGGCAACTCCTACCACGTCGCGGCGAGCGACGCCGAGCGCTGCGCGCAGGCCACGCTCGACTTCATCGCCCGGCGCGGCGCCGCCTGAGCGCGCGCGCCGGACCGGTCGGATTCGAGAAGAGGGTACGGATCGCGGCGTCGGCGCCGGACAGGCCCGGATCGGAGCGCGCAATGCGAATGGTGCCGACGACCGACCGGATCGAGCCGCCCCGGAGGCGGCCGCTCGTCCGCACCTCCGACAGCAGCCGGTCCAGGGCCTCGCTCAGACTCCGCCGACCTTGGGCCTTCGCCTGGCCGCGAAGCCATAGGAGATTGTCGGGATGCAGCGTGACCGAGACGGCCCGCTTGGTCATAAGACATTCATACGATAATGCCGGCGCGGCGTCAAAGCGCCAGCCTGGATTGGTCATGAACTCGCACACGGTAGTCGTACGGTGACACGGCGGGAGGCGGGCGGACGGCGTCCGGGTGACCCATTCCCGATTCGCGATACGACGAAACATCCGGAAAGAGTGGGAATGGCTCGCCGGTGATCGGAGCGCAGGCGGCTGTGGTCAGAGGACGCCGTCCGTCCGCCTCCCGCCGTGTCACCGTTCGGCGCGCTCGTCGTTCGTTCATGAATAATCTGGGCTAGCCTTGGGCTAGCCTTGGGCTAGCCTGTCTGCATCACTGTCCTTTCAGCCGAAGATCCTCGTACGGCGCCGAGCTTGACATGTTGGTGATGAGTCCAATGCCG
>JBGPYK010000077.1:0-8545 GCA_041493245.1 Methylomirabilia bacterium
CCGATCTCCGACCGGCCGACGATGCGGCCATCGGCGTAGTGCACACGATACCCGGGCTTGTCCAGGTAGGAGCGCAGGACCACCGGGTACGGCCCACACCGGGCGGAGTCGAAAGGGACCAAGCCCTCACAGTACCGGGCCATCAGCGCGGCGGCGGCCGCGTCGAGATCCCCGATGCCCCAGCGCTCCGCCACCTGGGCACGCGCGTACGCCTCGAGCGTCACCACGCCGGCTCGCCGCGCACGACGGCCTCGTAGGCCTCGACGGTGAGGCGGGCTGTCGTCGCCCAGTCGAACTGCCGCGCGCGCGCGCGCCCGCGCTCTGACAGCTCGCGCCGGAGACCCGCGTCCTCCATCACCCGGCCGATCTCATCGGCGAGCGCCTCGGGAGTCACCGGGCAATCGAGCAGCCGCGCCGCGTCGCCGGCGATTTCGGGAAGCGCAGTGACGTTGTAGGTGATCACCGGCGTCCCGCAGGCCATCGCCTCGAGGATGGGAATCCCGAATCCCTCGTAGAACGAGGGGTAGACGAAGACGCGCGCGGCGCGGTACAGCGCCGGCAGGTCTCGATCGGGCACGTAGCCGAGGATCTTGACCCGCCCCTCGAGACCGAGCCGGCGCACCATCTCGGGAAAGTCCGTCCGGCCGGGGATGATCGTCCCCGCGACCGCGAGCGTGATCGAGGGGTCGAGGCGGCTCAACGCGGTCAGCAGCGTGGGATAGTCCTTGCGGCGGTCGATGGTCCCGACGTAGAGCAGGAACGGATCGACGAGGCCGTGGGCCTCGCCGACGCTCTCGGTGCGCCCGATGTCGATCTCGTCGAGCGGGATGCCCCAGGGCACCACGCTGATGCGCGAGGCCGGCACGCCGGCGAGCGCGACGAGGTCGCGCTGCGTCGACGCCGATGGCACCAGGACGCGGTCGGCGAATCGCGCCGTCAGCGGCACCCAGGAGCCCCAGTACCAGCGGCTCCGGCCGCGGGGCAGCAGTTCGGGATGGCGGGTGGGCGCGATATCGTGCACCGTCATCACGAGTCTGCCGCCACGCACGAGGGGCGCCGAGGTCCCGCCGGGGACGTGCAGCACGTCAGCACCCAGGCGGAGGGCTCGCCACGGCAGCTCCACCTGCTCCCAGAGGAGCTGGCGCCGCAAGCGCCAGACCGCGGTACCGTGCGGCGCGCACGCGACGTATTCATGTTGCGGGAAATCCTTGCGCAGCTGCCGGAGGAGATACTTGAGCGCCTTGCCCGCCCCGGTCGGGTGCCCGGATACTCCCCGGGTCTCAACGCAGATCCGCATGCGCCTCCGACCGCGTCATCTCGCCACACAGTGCCGCGGCGACGCGGGGAGAAGCCGGTGGTCGGCGATCCACGAGGCGATCGCCGCCCCCGTGAGCGCGTGCGCGCGCGGCATCCAGTGCGCGCCATCCAAACGGTAGAAGAGCGGGGCGCCATGCCCGGCCGCGCGGCGGAACGACGGGGTGAGGTCGAGCACCGCGTCGACGCCGCCCTCGGTGACTGTCATCATGGTCGTCGGCGAATAGTATAGGTCGGGGAGCACGATGACCACGAACATGCTCCCCGCCTCGGCGACGCTCGAAGCAAGCCGACGAATGAGGGCGGCGGTCAGCGCCGTGCTCCCAGGTGGCGCCACGGAAGGACCGGAGAGATTCGCGCCGGTGGGGCGGAGGGCTTCCCGGACGAAGGCGAGCGCGGCCCACAGCCGCACCTGACGCCGCAACCACATCCACCCGCCTGGCTCAGGCTCCATCGCGGCCCAGTCCGCAACGCGGGGAACTGGAACGTTCTCGAGCGACAGCACGCCGTCTGCGGCGAGGCGAAAGTACGGCTTGGGATAGCGGCCCTGAGCGGCCACGGCGTTCTCTCGCGGGTCGTTCTCATAGAGCCCCAGGAGCACGAGGTCAGGACAGTAGCGTCGACCCTCCCGTTCCCAGAGGAGGAACTCCTGATCTGTGCCGTATCCGCTCACGGCGAGGTTGACCACCTCCACCGACAGGCCGCCGCGCCGCAGCGCCTCGCCGAGGACATCGGAGTATCGCTCGGCTTGCTCGACCCCGTGACCCCACGTGATCGAGTCGCCGAGGACGACGACGCGGAAAATGTCGGGCGGCTTGTCGGCAGGGACATCGCGGTCCCGAAAGCCACGGGCATTGAGCCGGACTTCGCTCGTGAATTCCCAGCCCACGAAGCGGCCGCGAGCGTCGGGACGACCGCGCCATCCGAGGTCCGGGTCGTACTCGAAGAAGGCCGCGCTCTCGGCGCGCGCCGGCCCGCGGCGGTGGAGGTCGACGGCGGCGATCGGGAAGAGACGGAGCAACGCCTCCACGAAGAGCCCGCCGAGGACGACTCCGATCAGGAGCCGGCTGATCACACGGGTCGCGCGCCTCACGACGGCCCCACGCGCCAGAGCGTGGCGGCGCCGGCCGGGGGGCTCGGGGCCGGATCCCGACCGAGAAGCCGTGCGAGGATTCCCCGGAGGCTGATTCGCGGGCGACGATCGAGCTGCGCGATCCGCTCCCAGGACGCGAGTGGACTCGTCATCGCCTCCGGCAGCACGGCGCCCTCCCGTCGCGCCTCCGCCAAATACACCGGATCGTCCAGAACGAACACGGGATCACGCCCCGCGGTGATGTGTCCACTCGAGTACGACATGATCCGGTCCCGCCACGCCGGGAGCAAAAAGCGGAGCTGGCTGGCCGTCATCGGATCGGTGACGACGCGGGCGTCCGACGGGAGCGGCTGGAGAATCGGCACCGCCTGTCGCGCCACGGCCGCCCAGGCGCGGTAATCGGCGTGGGTCGCGACGATCCCGACCACCGACAGCGCCGTCACCGCGAAGGCGGCGGAGGCCCTGAGCAGACGCCGGCCGGCGAGCCCATCGCGCAGCCAGACGGCCACGGTCAGGGCGAACGGGATCAGCAGCGGGTGGAGCGTGCGCGCCACGTGGTGAAAGAGCGGCCGCGTGAAGCTCGCGTCGAGGGGCGCGAAGTTGAGGAGCACGAGCAGCACACTCCACCAGACGGCGAACTGAGCAACCAGCGGAGCGCGGTGTCGAAGACCCCAGACCGTGCCCGCCACGACGAGATAGAAGAGGCCGGCGAAGCAGCCGAAGTAACCACTCAGCGGGTTCAACAGCATCTCGGGATACCCGAGCATCCAGCCGTAACCCGGAGGCTGGCGCCACATCAAGACGGCGTGGAAACCGGGGATGGGGCCCAGATAACGGTAGAGCGGATTACCCGTCACGGCGGCGAGCCACACCATCTCGACCGCGGTCACGGCGAGCCATCCGGCGCCGAGCCAGCCGTACGTGACGAGCCCGACCCGCTCCGGCACGACCCAACGCCGTAGCGCGAGCGCCGGCAGCAGCGCGAGACCGACCTCCTTGGTGATCGTGCCGAAACCTAGTGCGACGCCCGCGAGAAAAAACCACGCCCAGCGCGTCCGAGCGGCGCGCTCACCGCGCAGGACGGCGTACACGGTGGCGGCGAGGAACACGGCGAGCGGCAAATCGGCGTGGAGATCCGTGGCGGCGATGACGTCCAGCGGCAGGATGGCGAGAAGCGTGACGGCGACGGTCGCCACGGTCGGGCCGCCGCTGAGGAGACCCAGCGCCCAGGCCAGCACGAGATGGGCCATCGAGTAGGCGAGTGGCACCAGTGACGGAACCCATTCGTGCTCGCCCAGCCAAGCCTGAACGAGAGCCAGGGGCAGCGTGAGGGTGTACCGGAGTCCGAAGCTCGACGTCGGCACGTGGTGGCCCGCGAGCAGGGCTCGCGCCGCCTCCCAGTACTCAATGTCGTCCCAGCCGAGCAGCCCGCCGAAGAACACGAATCGAACCGCGAGGGCGAACCCAAGCAGGGCGGTGAGCCGGTAGGAACTTCCCCGCTCGGTAGCGCCCGCGATAGACGAGGATCCGCCGGGCCGACGACCGGAGGCGAGCACCGGCGTCATCTCCTCACGGTCACGTCGATTCGCCCCCTCCGATCGTCGCGCCTGGATCGCGGCGCCGTCCGCGGTCGGTCCTCCAGCCGTCCAAGACGCCCCGAACGAAAGCCCGATGTCGGGCCGTGAGGAACGTGAGCCCCTCTCGCGCGTACGGGCGGTTCATGACGTGGCTCCGGTAGAGCCGCCACAGCGTCGACGCCATCGAAGCTCGCGGCTGGTGCTTCAGCGCAAAGTAGACGTGGTTGTGGAAGAAGTGCCGGTACCACGCGTGCGAGCCGGGCTCGCGGCCGAGAAGGTGTTTGTTTTCGTTACCCCCGGGGCTCGCGTAGTAGTGGTGAACGGTGGGCCGGGGGTCGTAGACGACACGCCAGCCCGCCCTGCGGACTCTCACGCAGAAGTCGTTCTCCCAGCGGAAGGCATTGCCGCCGAAGTGTTCATCGAATCCGCCGAGTGCCACGATGACCTCGCGCCGGAACGACATGTTGGCCCCGGGTGCGGTCCAGACATCGCACGGCGTCTCGTGGTCCCAGCCGGTGTGGAAAAAGCCCCAGACGGGATCCGCCGACCGCGCATCGAAGCGGCCGGGACGCGGATCCCGGGCATCGAGCACCCGTCCCGCCACACCGCCAACCTTTGGGTCGTCGTAGTTGCGGAGGTGGGCGGCGACCAGGTCCCGCTCCGGGATGGAGATGTCGTCGTCGACGAAGAGCACGATGTCGCCGCGCGCGGCGTTGGTCCCCGCGTTGGCGGCGGCGACCACACTGGCCCGCTGCTGGCGACGGTACACCACCCGGCCGGCAAGCCCGGCGAGGTAGGCTTCTGTCGAGGGTCGGTGAGTCGGCGTCTGATCCACCACGATGATCTCGAGGTCCGGCCAGTCCAGACGGAGGAGATCCGCGAGCGTCCCGCACAACAGTTCTTCGCGGCCGAACGTCGCCAGGACGACGGAAACATTCATCTCACGCGACCCTTCGCGCGCGGATCACCACGGCGCCCGAGAAGAACTCGCGCTTGAGGCGGTCACCGAGGAGCGCCTTCATGCC
This sequence comes from Methylomirabilia bacterium, assembly GCA_041493245.1. GTDB lineage: Bacteria > Methylomirabilota > Methylomirabilia > Rokubacteriales > CSP1-6 > DATHGT01. The sequence continues at coordinate 5,010 of JBGPYK010000077.1, forward strand.
TTCCTTCAGCTGCCCCCACCCGGTCAGCCGCGTAAAGCGGTAGAGGCCGAACTCCTCCACGTCGTCGAAGCCGCCGGTGTCCGCGAGGAGCCGGCGGACGTCCGTATAGGTGAAGTAGTGGAGATGCCCACCGTCATAACCCTGGGCGTCGCCCGAGGTGCGCGGGAAGCTTCCGCCGAACAGGGTGAGCAGGAAGCCGTAGTAACGGATGTTCGGCGTGGTGAGGACGAGAACGCCGCCCCGACGCAACAGCCGCGCCATTTCACGGAGCAGATGGCGGGGATCGAGAACGTGTTCCAGGACGTCGAGGCAGGCGACGGCGTCAAACGCCCCGTCCCGGTACGGGAGATGGGCGCCGTCGAGGTTCGCGCACTGGACGCTGACACCCAGCGCCTCGGCCTTTTCCAGCGCGGCGAGCGCGCCGTCCACCCCGATGCGCCGACGCGCTCGCTCGCCCACCAGCAGGCAGAGCGCGCCGTCGCCGCACCCGACGTCGAGCAGCCGCTCGGCGCGCGGAAGCAGCGCCGCCCCCGCCACCACCCGGTCGGCCGCGACGGGATGCCCGCTCATCCCTGATCGCTCCGGCCGGTGACCGCCCCGTCCCGGTACATGACCCGATAGCGTGGCGACTCGAGGTAGGGCTCGAGCAGCGCCGGGTAAGGGCCCGACCGTTCGGGATCGTAGGGCACCAGTCCACGGCAATACGCCGCTACGTAACAGCGCTCGGCGGCCGCAAGGTCGGCGCACCCCCATTCGCGCTCCACCCGTCGCGTCACGTAATCCTCCCAGGTGGCGGGCTCGCCGGAGGCGGTAGCATCGAGCCACTCGAGCCAGAAATGGCGGAAGAGCATGTGGCGGCCGTCCTTGACGTTGACGTGAAAGTAGGCGGGCTCGCGCCAGCGCAGGACCCGGTAGTAGCGCGGGCTCCAGAGGCTCTCGAGCGTGAGTCGCACGGGGCCAGCAGCCCGCAAGACCCGATCCGGCGTGGCGAGGCGCTCGAGGGGCACAGTCGCCTGGACCGCCACGTAGCGTAGCGCGGGCGACCACACCGCGGCCTGGCCATCACACCGATCGCGCAGATCCGGAAACTGGTGATGGAGATCGCCGGCCAGCTCGGCCGCGCAGACCTCCACGAGGAAGTAGCGACGCGGTGAGAGGCCGAGGAGAAAATTGCGTAGCCGGGCGATCTCGTACGGGCCGTCGGTGTGGGCCACGAAATCGGCGTCCCACCGAATGACCCAGCGGAACCGGGACTCCGCGAGCCCGCGGTTCGAGAGCGTCACGAGGTCGTCGTTCGCGCAGTCGACGACTCGGAGCGTCGAGCTGAGCACCGCCTGCGCGCGGGCAACGGCCGCGCGGGTATCCGCCGAAGCGCCGTTGTCGAGCAGCACGATCTCATCAGCGAGGGCGCGGACCGAGCGGAGGCAGGGCTCGATCCACTCCTCGTTGCCGTGCACGCGCACCATCGCGGAGATGCCGTTCGGTAGCGCGGGCGGGCGCGGCGCCAGCCCCGCCACGGGCCGCCACGAGGCGACGGCGCGCGCGAAGCGGGCGGCCCGCCAGCTCAGCACGGCGCTCCCTTCATGATCTCCACCAGGCGGCGCACCACGACGGCTCGATCGAACTCCCGCAGAGCCCGGCTATGGCCGGCCTTGCCCATCGCTGTGCGGAGATCGGGATCGGCGACGACCACACGGAGCGCCGCGGCGAACGCCGTGAGATCTCCGAGCGGCACGAGAAGCCCGGTCTCGCCGTCGGCCACCCCGCTCGGTGTACCTCCGGCGCGCATCGCGACGACGGGGAGCCGCGACGCCATGGCCTCGAGGATCACGGTGGGAAGGCCTTCCTGGCGGAGCGACGGGAGGAGGAACACGTCGGCGGCTCCGTAGAAGCGTGCGATCTCTTCTCTGGGTTGCGGACCCGTGAAGAACGCGCGGAGATGCGGCCACCGGCGGCGCGTCTCGGCCTCGATCTCGGCCGCCACCGGGCCTCCCCCGACAACCACCGCGGCCAGACCCGGGCGCTCGCGCGCCACCGCGGCACACGCGGCAAGCCCCAGGTGCACGCCCTTCTGCCGACTGAGCGTGCCGACCATCAGCGCCGCACAGTCCCACTCCGAAAGGCCGAGGCGAGCGCGGAGGTCGGCGCGCGCGGCCGGGTTCTCGGCGAACCGCGAGGTCTCGACGAAGTTCGGGAGGCGGCACACGCGGTAGCGACGGAGCTGCCGCTCGATCTCGGCGCTGACCGGCAGCACGCGGGCCGAGGCGCGCAAGAGCGCGCGGCTCCGCGGGAACACCGTGAGCAGCCAGAGCACTGATCGGGGCACGTCGATCAGCCGCCGCCAGCCCCGGGAGTCATGCCAGAAGCTCCGGAGCTGGTTCCAGCCCCAGCCGACGACGATCGTGAAGATTGGCGGCCCCTCGAACCCGACCAAGCCGCCGGCGCCGGCGCTCATGCTCAGCACGGCATCGATGCCGAGCCGCGCGAAGTGTGCGCGCGCCCAGCGGCCGCTCTCGCGCCACCACGCCCGCGAGTAGTCTCCGGGCGGCGTTCCCGGCAGATAGTGGATGGTGACGCCGTGGGCCGTCACCTCCGTCCGGCCGCCGGGATGCGCGGTGGTGAGTACGTGGACGGCGTGTCCCTGGCGCACCAGCTCGATCGCGGCGTTGCGGGCGTGATCCTCCAGTCCCCCGAGGCCATGCGTCCAGATCCGGCGCGCGACCAGACAGACGATCACCGCACGCGGTCCGCCAGCCGGCGCAGCTTGAAGGACATCGGATGGCTGAAGAAGCCTTGGTGCCAGCGCTTGACCACCGGGAAGTCTGTCAAGCTCCAGAACCAGAGACGTCACGGGTGAGCGCATTCACAGATACGCGGCCCCCCGCTGCTCGCGCCACCGGTGCACCAGAATGCGGAGCAGGTTCGCGAGCACCGAGGCCTGCGAGACCGCCAATGCCGCGCCCCGGGTGAGCCCGCGGCGCACGCCGCGCGGGTGGTGAAGGCAATAGGCCACCTCGCGCACTGAGAGAGCGAGCCAGGCGAGCAGATTGCCCCGAACCGGGCGTCCGGGATCCTTCAATTCGAAGACGAACTGATTCCGGAACGCCAGGTAGCTCCCGAGCGCCGACATCTCACCGGGGTGGCGGAGCGCGTGCCAGTGATGGACCCGGCTCCCGGGCACGAGGCCGACGCGGAAGCCGGCGCGCCGCGCCCGGCGGCAGAGATCCGCCTCCTCGAAGTAGGCAAAGTAGAGCGGGTCGAAGAGGCCCACGCGTGTGAGCACGGTACGGCGAAGCAGCAGCACCGCCCCGATCACCTCGGGCGCGTCGACGAACTCGCGATCGCCATTCGTCGCGGCAAGGAGCCTCGCGTAGGCGGGCTCGAGCGCGTACCCGTCGTAGTCGTACTGCGCCGACGTCAGGATGCCGATCGCGGGATCACTCGCCGCGGCGGCGACCAGCCGGCCGAGCCAATCGCGCTCCACCCACGTGTCCTGGTTCACGACCGCGACAAAGCCGGCCCCGGTGTGGAGCGCG
>JBGPYK010000386.1:0-3518 GCA_041493245.1 Methylomirabilia bacterium
CGCAGCGTGCGGTCGGCGTTGTATGCCGGCATCACCACCACGACCTTCGGTGCCTGCGTCATCGTGCGTCGGCGAAGTTCGAGTAGAGGCGGCGCCCGCCGCGGTCGGCCAGCAGGTGCACGTGCTCCGGCGGGAACGCGCGGACGACGCTGCGGTCGGCGGCGACGACGGAGATGAGGAAGTGGCGTCCTGGCGCTGCCCACGCCTGGCGCGCCCGCGGGCCGTCCCAGAAGACGTCGCGCGCTTCGGGAAACGTGGCGCCGTAGGCCAGGTTCGACTGCAGCCCGTCGACGACGGAGATGGGGACGGACAGGCCCAGAAGGACGGAGCCGCTGTTCTCGAGGGCTCCCTCGTGCATCACGAGATCTCCGGGACTCAGGCGCATCGCCAGCGCCTCGGCGATGGGGCGCGCCGAGCGGACCCGCGCGAACTCCGCCATCCCGTTACCGGCGAGCGGCAGGAACGCCAGCACGGTGGCGAGCGCGACGGTGACGCCGGCGGTGGGTGCCCGCCGCCAGGCGGCCACGGCCAGCGCCACCGTCCCGGCGAAAAACACGAGGGTCGAGACCCGGATGACCCCGAGGAACGCGGCCAGTGGCCCCTCCGCCGCGGCCTGGCCCCGCGCCGCGAGGTTGCGGACGGTCACGTCGACGGTGCCTAGCGCCCCCTGCGGGATCGGCAGCACGTCCGCCCACGCTGCCGCGAACGTCGCGGTGACGAGCGCGAAGAGCACGAGCACGGGCACGAGGAGTGCGCGCGGCCGCACCGCACGCGGCGCGGCCGTGATCGTGTCGTCCCACGCCCGGGCGGCAAGGAGGGCCAGGGCGGGGAACGCGGGCAGGCCGTAGTGCGGCAGCTTGAACGGCGTCACCGTGAAGAAGCCGATGACGACGAAGGCCCAGATGGCGAAGAGCGCCCACAGCCGGTCCGTGGCGGTCTCCCGGCTGGCCCGGACGGTGCTGAGGATCCCCGCGGGGACTGCGAGCATCCACGGTAGGAACGCGATGACCGTCACCGCCAGGAATTCCACCGCCCCCAGAGGCACGTCCTCGTCGGGGAAGGCCCGCTGGCGCACGAGGTTGAGGATGTGATTGTCGACGATCGTGTACCAGAGGAAGCCCCGATTGCGCAACTCTACGAGGGCGTACCAGGGCAGCGCGATCGCGCAGAAGAGCGCGACACCCCACCACGGCATCCACGGCCGCCACGGCCGTTCGCGCGTGAGCCAGAAGAAAATCACGACGACGGCGATGGGCCCCAGCGCCCCCAGGACGTCCTTGGCGAGCGTCGCCACCGCCAGGGCGGCGTAGAACAGGGCGAGCGCCCACCGGCCGCGGCCCAGATAGGCGAGGGCGAACCCGGCGTAGGCGAGCACGATGCACAGGATGAACACGAGGTCCGGCTTCACGAAGCGCCCGAAGAGGAACATCCCCATGTTCGCGGCGACCATGAGCCCCGCGAGCAGCCCCACGCGAGGGCCGCCGAGCAGCGTGCCAAGGCCCGCGGTGACGCCGGCGACGCCGACCGCGGCCAGCGCCGACCAGAACCGCGCGGCGAAGGGCGTGGGCCCGGCGACGGCCGACGACAGCGACATCAGCCAGTAGAGGAGCGGTGGCTTGTCGAAGTAGCGGACGGCGTTCAAGCGCGGCGTGGCGAAGTCGCCCCGCGCGAGCATCTCGCGCGCGATCTCGGTGTGGAAGCCCTCGGGAGGGTCGATGAAGGGGGCGGCGCCGAGACCCGAGAAGAACAGGGCCGCCGCGACTACGGCGACGCCGAGGGGGACGAGGCGCACCACGTCCTCACGTGACCTTCACGACGGCATCGGCGGGCAGGCGCGCCAGGAAGCGTTCGAGCGCGCCCTCGAGGTACGCCTCGTCCCGCGACTCGAGCGTGACCTTCACCCTATACTCCGGATTCGAGAACTCCGGATACGACCCGAGGATCAAGGCCGGGAAATCCGACAAGAGAGCGTTGAGGTGCTCGGCGAGCATCCCCTCCCCGATCCGCACGAACACGCACTTGAGGTGGAACGGCGCGTCGCGGAACCGCTCGCGCATGGCGTCGAACTTCTGGCGGAAGATCTCCGGCACGCCCGGCAGTACGTAGACGTTGCGCATCAGGATGGTGGGAAACCGCAGCGACTGCCCCACCAGCTCCGCGCCCTCGGGCACCTCGGCCATTCTCAGATTCGCGTCGTTCACCGGGGGGCCGTAGTAGCGCTCGAGCCGCGCGACCAGCGCGGGATGACGGACAACGGGCACCCCCATTGCCCGCGCCACGCCTTCGATGGTGACGTCGTCGTGGGTGGGTCCGACACCGCCAGACGTGAAGACGATGTCGAACGTGCGGCTGAAGACCCGCACCTCCTCGGCGATCACCCCCACCTCGTCGGAAATCACCGTGATGCGCCGGACGTCCACGCCGAGCTCGCGCAGCTCGCGGCAGAGGTACGCGGCGTTGGCGTCCACGATCTTGCCCGAGAGGATCTCGTTGCCGACGAGGATGATTCCCGCGGTCTTCGGCATGGCCTCGCAAGATTTTACGATGCTAGAATGCGGGTCGTCCATCGAACTTCGCCCCGACGGAGGCACACCGCCACGAGCGTCCACGGCCGGTGACGTACCCGCAGGCCCTCGTCCTCGGCGTCGTCCAGGGTCTCACGGAGTTCCTCCCGGTCTCCTCGTCCGGACACCTGATCCTCATCCCCTACGTGTTCGGCTGGGCGGACCAGGGGCTGGCCTTCGACGCCGCCATGCACCTCGGCACGCTCGGGGCGCTGCTCGCCTACTTTCGCACCGAGCTACGGGAGCTGCTCACCGGCGTCCTCGCGCGGCGTCTCGCCGGGCTCCTCGTCGCCGCCTCCGTGCCCGCGCTGGCCGTCGGCTGGCTGCTGAACAAGTGGATCGAGGCGCACCTCCGCTCGCCGCTCGTGATCGCCGCCGCCACGGCGTTCTGGGCGCTGGTCATGTGGTGGGCGGACCGCCGGGCCGTCGAGGCGCGGGAAGCGCCTGGCGATCCGCTCGCCCGCGTGGGCTGGGCCCCGGGCGTCGGCGTGGGATGCGCGCAGGCGCTCGCCCTCATCCCCGGCACCTCGCGCTCGGGCATCACCATCACGGCCGGTCTGCTCGCGGGCCTCGATCGCGCCACCGCCGCGCGCTTGTCGTTCATGCTCGGCATCCCGGTGACGGCGGCCGCGGGCGCATACAAGACGCTGCACCTCGTCCGCGGCGGCATCCCGGCCGGCGACGGTGGGCCGCTGGTCGCGGCGATCCTGGCCGCGTTCGTGAGCGGCTGGTTCGCGGTGTGGTTCCTCGTCGGCTACCTCAAGCGCCGCTCCCTCCGCCCCTTCGTCCTCTACCGCCTCATCCTCGCCGCCGTGATCGTCGCCTTACTCCTCCGCGCAGGCTGCTGAAAAAGGCCCATCTGCTTCGTTGGCGCCCTTGGCCGCACGCTCAACGTACAGGGAGTACGCCTCGCGTGCGGCCGGCGGGCGCCGCCTCGCATCTGGACCTTTTTGA
>JBGPYK010000523.1:0-2625 GCA_041493245.1 Methylomirabilia bacterium
ATGACGAGCGTCTCCTTGTTGGCCAGCGCCACCGGGCGACCGGCCTGGATCGCGGCCATGGTCGGCAGGAGCCCAGCGGCGCCGACGAGGGCGGAGAGCACGATGTCCGCGTCGACATCGCGGGCGAGCGCCACGAGCCCCTCGGCTCCGGCGAGCAACTCGGGCCGCGGGGGAGGCAGCAGCGTGGCCAGGCGGTCCACGGCGGAACGGTCCAGCAACGCGACGGCCTGCGGCGAGTACTTGCGGCACAGGTCGGCGATCAGCTCGACGTTCGAGCCCCGCGCCGCCAGGCCAGCCACCGCGAAGTCCTCGGGGAAGCTCGAGACCAGCTCCAGCGTTCGGAGCCCGACGGACCCGGTGGCGCCCAGAAGCGTCACGCGCTTCATCCGCGCCCCCCCATCCAACTCGCGTAGTAGAAGAGCGCGGGCGTGTTGAAGAGCAGGCCGTCGAGGCGGTCCAGCACTCCGCCGTGACCGGGGATCAGTCCTCCCGTGTCCTTGGCGCCGAGACTCCGCTTGATCACCGACTCTCCGAGGTCCCCGATCTGGCCCACGACGCCCAGCAGTCCACCGGCAAGCATCGTGGTGGCCACCGACCACTGCGGTAAGAACCATACCCCCAGCACGGCGGCCGCGACGACCGAGGCTGCGAGCTGTCCCGCGGCGCCCTCCACGGTCTTGCGTGGGCTGATACTGGGGGACAGGGGATGGCGTCCCACCGCCGCGCCGATGACATAGGCTGCCGACTCCCCGGCCCACGTCGTACCGACCAGGAACAGCACGAGGTGGGCGCCGTCCGGCAGCTCCCTGAGGAGCAGGCCGTGGCCGAGGAGCCAGCCGACGTAGGCGATCGCCAGCAGCGTCGCCGCCGCCGGCTCGACGGCGGGAGCGGCGTCGGCCCACACGGGGGCGCTGAGCGTGGCGGCGACCGCGAAGGTGAAGACGATGGCTGTGAAGCGCGGCGACAGAAAGCTCGCCGTCACGGCGGCGGCACCCACCACGCCGAGGCGGCCGTAGACCGCCCGGCCGGAGCGTTCGAACATCCGCATCAGCTCCCAAGCGGCGACCCCGCTCAGCACGACCACGAGCAGCACGAACATCCAGTACGGCCCGCCGGCGACCATCCATACGAAGAGGGGGATGCCGACGGCCGCGGTCACCGTGCGCTTGACGAGCGTCGCGAAGAGCCCCGGGGCTCCCGGCGTCGTCACCGCCAGCACTCCCGCCATGTCACACCCCACCGAAGCGACGTGCTCGGCCCTGGAAGTCGGCCACGGCCCGATAGAGATCGAGCGGTCCGAAGTCCGGCCACAGCGTGGGGGTAATCCACAGCTCGGTGTAGGCGATCTGCCACAGCAGGAAATTGGAGATCCGCATTTCGCCGCTCGTCCGGATGAGCAAATCGGGATCCGGGATTCCGCCGGTGTAGAGTGCGCGGCTGACGTGTGTCTCCGAGATGTCGTCGGGCTTCAACTTACCCGCCTGGATCTCCCGGCCCAGCGCGCGGAACGCGTCGAGGAGCTCGTCGCGGCCGCCGTAGTTGAACGCCATCAGCACGGTGAGGCCCGTGTTGGCACGGGTGTCCTGCATGACGCGCTCGATCCCGCGCCGCACGGGCAGCGGCACGCCGTTGGGGCGGCCGATGACCCGCACGCGGACGTTGCGCGACATCAACTCGGGCAGCTCGCGGTAAATCGCCTCCTCCAAGAGCTGCATGAGCGTGGACACCTCGTCCTCGGGGCGCGTCCAGTTCTCGGTGGAGAAGGCGTAGACCGTCAGGTAGCGCAGCCCCAGCTCGGCGGCGGCGCGGACGATCGCGCGCACCGTCTTCACGCCCTCGCGATGGCCGGCGACGCGGGGAAATCCCCGACGGGTGGCCCACCGACCGTTGCCATCCATGATGATGGCGACGTGGGCAGGGAGCGGGTGGGACCGGACGAGTTGCAACAACTCGGCTTCGTCAAGCTCCGCGAGCTCCGGGCGCGCCGAAGCGCTAGAGGATTTGAGCGCCATCCGTGTTCATCTTACTAGAACGACAGGATCTCCTGCTCCTTCTTCTTGAGCAGCTCGTCGGCTTTTGCGATGAAGCGGTCGGTCGTCTTCTGGATCTGGTCGTGGCCGCGCCGCTCCTCATCCTCCGAGACCTTCTTGCCCTTGGCCATCGCCTTCAGCGTGTCGTTGGCCTCGCGTCGGACGTTGCGAATTGCGACGCGGCCCTCCTCCGCGATCTTGTGGACGGTCTTGGCGAGCTGCTTACGGCGCTCCTCCGTCGGCGTCGGCATGGTGAGGCGGATGGTCTTGCCGTCGTTGGCCGGCGTCAGCCCCAAGTCGGACTTGTTGATCGCCTTCTCGATCGCCGGAAGCTGCGCGGCCTCCCAGGGCTGGATGAGGAGCGTGCGGGCGTCGGGCACTGACAGCGATGCCACCTGGTTGATCAGCGTCGGCGTCCCGTAGTAGTCGACGCGGATGGTATCGAGGAGGGCGATCGACGCGCGCCCCGTCCGCACCGAGGCGAACTCCCGGCTCACCGTCTCGAGGGCCGTGTTCATCTTGGTCTCGATCTCCTTGAGCAGGGCCTGCATGGTCGGTTCCCCCTTCCCGCGCTACGCTGACACGATCGAGCCCA
>JBGPYK010000470.1:0-2957 GCA_041493245.1 Methylomirabilia bacterium
CGGGGTCGACCCCGTTGGCCGTCACCTGGAAGCCCAGCCCGTACACCTTGCGCTCGCCCTGCTTGCGCAGGTTGTCTTGCACCTTCTTGAAGAAGTCGAAATACGCGTCCCAGGTCTTCGGGATGTCCTCGATCCTGAGACCAGCCTTCTCCACCAGCGACCCCCAGATGTGACAGGGGATCGCGGCAGCCCTCAGCGGCACGCCGTACACGCCGCGCTGCTTGGTGACGTTGTTGTAAGCCTGAGAGGCCTGCAGCGCGGTTTCGCTGAATTGGGCCTTCTGCGTCTCCACGACGTCGCTGACGTCGACCCACCTGTCTTGCCAGGCGAACAGCTGCAGGATCTCGTTTGGGTTGGACTGCGTCATATCGGGGACGACCCCGCTGGTGATCGCCGAGATGACCTTCTGCCGATGCGGCGCAAACGGAATGATGCTCAGCTCGATCTTGTTGCCGCTCGCCTTCTCGTAGTCGGCGACGGCCTTGCGCAGCGCCACGTCCTCGTCCTGGACGAACCCCTGCGCAAACCACACGGACGCGGTCGTCGCCGCCGCATTGGCGATGTGGGGTGCCGCGAAGGTTCGCGCCGCGGCAAGAGCCAAGGATCCACGGAGCACCGACCGCCTGGTGAGCTGAGCCATGACCGTCTCCTCCTCTGCTTCCGCGAACGTTCACCCGACTCGCGCGCCGATCCTTGGAACTCACCCAGGATCGGCCGGGTCCCGGACCCCTGTAGTGCGCAGTATTAACGTCCGACAGCAGATGTCAAGGGAAATGAGAGAGGCTCGATGAACATCAAGCCGGAAAGGATGGCGCGGCGTACGATCCTGGAGACATTGACGCCCCCGCGGAGATAGGCATACGCTGCGCCTGCGATGGGACTCATTCACGTCATGGTGAAGCTCCAGCGTATCGAAGGGGCGGACGCCTCATACGAGGCCGATTTCCTCGTAGACACGGGGGCGACCGATTCACTGGCGCCGGCCCGCGAGCTGCGCCGGATCGGCGTGACTCCGGCGGGGCGGATGGCCTACGAGCTGGCCGACGGGACGGTGCACGAGTACGCCTTCGGCCTCGCCCGGATCGAGTTCATGGGCGAGGTCACGGCCGGTCGGGTCCTGTTCGGACCCGACGACGTCGAGCCGCTCCTCGGCGTTACCGCTCTCGAGTCGGTCGGCATCACCGTCGATCCCGCGAGCCGAACCCTGAAGCGGTTGCCGGCGATTCCGTTGAAGTCGGTCGCGGCGTGATGTGACGGAAGCGGTCAGGAGGCGGCGTCGCGGGCTCCGATGGTGCTCTGCCCGGGCTCTGCTGGTCCGGCAGGGAGCGCGTCGATTGGAATGACTCCCCCGGGCTCGCCGGCCAGGATCCAGTCAACCATCGATCGGTAGCGCTCCGCGGGCACGGCGCCGACCAGTGAGAGCTTCTCGTTGAAGATGACGGTCGGCAGGGCGGACACCCCGAACCACGCGGCGCCCTCGGCATAGTCCTGCAATACCGCTTGGTAGGCCTCTCCGTTGGCGTAGTCGTTCCGGAAACGCTCCATGTCCAACCCACACTCGCGGGCCAGATTCCACAACACGTCCTGGCGGCTGATGTCCAGGTTGTCGTGGAAGTGCGCGACGAAGAGCCGCTGATGGAAGCGCTCGAAGCAGGCGTCACCCTGCCGCTCGGCGCACTTCACCGCCGTCAGCGCGGGCACGCTGGAGGCCGGCAGCGCGCTCTCCAGCGCCGGCGGAACGAACAACGCCCGCGGCTCCTCGGCACCCACACGCTGGCGGCCCTCCCGGGTCTTCTGCGAGGCGCGGCGTCCCGGCTGCTGATCGGGAATGAGCGGAAAAGTCCGCCAGTGGATGCGCACACGATCGCCGTACGCCTGCTGGATGTCGGACAGCCGCACCGCGGCGTTATAGCACCAGGGTCAGAGGTAGTCCGAGAACACGTCGAGGCGGATCGGCGCGCTCATTGCCAAACGCTCATTCGCTCGTGAACACGGTCGGCCGCACGACTTCGGTCTGGAGCGCGTGCAGGGCCCTTTCCACGATCCGACGGCGCAAAGCCTTCTCGTCGGCGGGGGACAGCTCGGCGTTGCCCATCGGGTGGATGATCCCCGCGGCCGTCACGATCCGGTTGGCCCCCACCATCACCGCCACCGGGGTCATCGTCGAGACCTGCACGGTGGGCAGGCCCGCGCGCTCCAGCTCCTTGGCGATCGCTGCGCCGCAGCGAGTGCTGGTCCCTCAGGTCGAGGTCAAGATGACGGCGTCGACGCCGGCGGCGCGCAGTTGCTCCGCGATCTCGCGCCCCATGCGCGCGCTGTTGGCCAGCGTCGTCGCCACGCCCGTCGTCGAGTAGACCGTCTCGTGCAGCTTGCCGATGGCCCCGCTCTGCTCCAGCTCGCGGACCACGTCCACCGGCACGAGCCGGTGCGGGTCCTGCTTCACGAAGGTCGTGTCGTAGCCGCGATGCACGTTGTCGTACTTTGCGGCGTCGAGGCCTTGCTGGCCCTCGATGCTGTAGGCGCCCCAGCGCGTCGCGTTCAGCGCCTCGATCTTGTCGGGATTCCCCTGGGGGACCAGACCGCCGTCGGTGACGAGCGCGATGGTCGCGCCTTCGAGCGTCTTGATCAGACGGGGCGCGGGGATCCTCGGGAAATCGGGTAGCGGGACTTCGCTGGCGAACGGCCGCCCCGTCAACTTCTCCAGCAGCATCGCGGTGGCGCGCTCCGCGGCGTTCTCACTGACCACGGTGTTGTGCGTCAGGCCGCGAGTGAAGTAGCCCTCCGCCGACGGCGTGCCCAGCGGCGCGCCTCGCTCGAGCTTCAACCCCAGCGTGACGAGGCGGCGCACCTCGTCGAGCATGCGGCTCGCCTCGCCGCCCGTCTGCACGATGTACACCTGTCGGCGATAGAGGTCGACGCCGGGATTCTCCGCGTGCATGCCGGTCACCGCCGGCACC
>JBGPYK010000091.1:0-7667 GCA_041493245.1 Methylomirabilia bacterium
AATCGTCGCCGGCAACCTGATGGCCCTGCCGCAGCAGAACACGAAGCGCCTGCTCGCCTACTCGGGGATCGCCCACATCGGCTACATGCTCGTGGGCGTCGCCGCAGCCTCCGCCGCCGGCACGGCGATGGTGCTGTTCTATCTCGTCGCCTACGTCTTCGGGAACATGGGGGCCTTCCTTGTGGTGGAGGCCGTCTCTCGCTCGGAGGGCTCCGAGAACGTCGCCGCCTTCCGCGGGTTGGCGCAGCGCTCGCCGCTGCTGGCGCTGGCGATGCTGCTGTTCCTGTTATCGCTCGGCGGGATCCCGTTCGTCGTCGGCTTCTGGGCCAAGCTCTACGTCTTCTGGGCCGCCGCCCAGCAGGGCCTCTACTGGCTCGTGGGGCTGGGTGCGGTGCTCACCGTGGTGGCGCTCTTCTACTATCTGGTCGTCGCCAAGAAGATGTACATCGAGCCTCCGGAGAGGCTGACCCGGCTCCACGTCGAGCCCGCGCTGGCGTTGTCCGTCATCCTCTGCGTGCTCGGCGTCGTGGTCTTCGGCGTCTACCCAAAGCCGATCGTCATGGCCGCGCTCCGCGTGGCGGCGCCTCTGTTTTAGCTCGGCTTCGCCCCTCTCTCTGATGTGTGCATCAAAAAGATGTGTGCATCAAAAACGGGCTCCTTAAACACCTGAAATAGCACAGTTCTAACAAAGTGGCTCGGGCGGTATTGACCTGGGTAAACCGATAGCTTATACTGTACCGACTGGTCGGTACAGATGAGCAACGTCACTCACCAAGCTCCGGGCGCGAGGTCACGGGACGGTCGGCACACGCGCGACGCGATCCTCGACGCCGCCACGCGTCTGATGCACCTCCAGGGCTATCAGGCGACCTCGCTCGATGACGTGCTCAGAGAGAGCGGCGTGGGCAAGGGCAACTTCTATTATCATTTCAAGAGCAAGGAAGATCTCGGGTACGCCATCCTCGATCAGATCATCGACGCGTTCCTGGGGCAGACGCTGGAGCCGTGCCTCTCGGATCCGGCGACGCCGCGCTTGGTCCAGATCCGCTGCTTCCTCGACCGCGTGCTCGAGGCGCAGCGAGAGCGGAATTGCGTCGGCGGTTGCCCGCTGGGCAACCTGGCCTCGGAGCTGTCGGACGTGCACGAGGGATTCCGGGCGCGGCTGTTCGGCGTGTTCTCGGCATGGCACGAGCGACTGACGCGCGCGCTCGGGGAGGCGCAGGCTCTCGGGCACGTCCGGCCCGACTGCCGGCCGGAGGCGGTGGCCCATTTTTTGGTAGCGGCTCTCGAGGGCGCCATCCTCATGACGAAGCTCACGAGGGACATCACGGTGATGGAGCGGTGCGTGGAAGAGCTGAAGCGCTACCTCGCCCTCTACGAGCCGGAGGCGCGATGACGACCGGCAACGGCACGCGCACGGACCGCGACGCCGCCGTTGTCGAGGCCCTGCGGCAGGGCGATCCGCGGGCTATGGAGCAACTCGTCGACACGTACGCGGACCGCGTCTACCGTCTGACCCTGCGCATCACCGGCTCCAAGGAGGATGCCGAGGAGGCGACCCAGGACGCGCTGTGGACGGCGGGCCGGAAGATCCAGACGTTCAAGGGCGACTCGGCCTTCGGAAGCTGGCTCTACCGGATCGCGGCCAACGCGGCCTACATGAAGCTCCGTTCGCGTAAGGCGAAGGCGCGGGAGATCGCCCTCGAGGAGGTGCTGCCGGCGCTCGACGAGGGGGGCCTCCACTTCGAGCCGATGGACGACTGGTCCCCCCGGGTTGACCAGCAGGCGCTCGACGGCGAGCTGCGGGAGCAGCTCGACACCGCCATTGCCGAGTTGCCGCCAGACTACCGGACGGCGCTCGTGCTCCACGACGTCGAGGGTATGTCGAACCCGGACGTCGCCGAGGCGCTCGGCATCAGCCTGCCCGCCGTGAAGTCGCGGGTCCACCGCTCGCGGCTGTTCCTCCGCAAGCGACTGGCGGATTACCTGCAGACGGCATAACGGCTGGCGACATAACGGCTGGCGATGTTGACGCGGCCGACGTCTCTATGGTCAGATAAGCGCTTACCGATATCACGGTCTCCGAAAGGCGAAGGGGCATGGAAGCAGTCATCGCGACGGGAGGAAAGCAGTACCGCGTGGCGCCCGGGCAGGTCATCGCGGTGGAGAAGCTCGCCGGCGAGCGCGGCTCGGCCGTCGCCTTCACGTCCGTCGTCCTCGTGACGCGCGACGGCGAGGTGATCACCGGTGCAGAACAGCTCCGCTCGGCGAAGGTTTCGGGCGAGGTCGTGGCGCAGGGACGGGGACGGAAGGTCAACGTCGTCAAGTTCAAGCGGCGCAAGAACTACCGCCGGCACCGGGGACATCGCCAGGCGGCCACGAAAGTCCGCATCACCACCATTGAGGTCTAGGCGGGATGGCTCACAAAAAAGGTGTCGGCAGCTCGAGAAACGGCCGGGACTCCAATCCCCAGATGCTGGGCGTGAAGCGCTTCGCCGGTCAGTTGGTGACGGGAGGCAGCATCCTCGTCCGCCAGCGCGGCACCCCGTTCAAGCCCGGCACCAACGTGGGCCGCGGCTCCGACGACACGCTCTTCGCCAGGATCGACGGCGTCGTCCGGTTCGAGCGGCGGAAGGGCGCGCGCTACGTGAGCATCGTCACGCCCGCGGCGTGATTCCCCGCGGGCATCTGCGAGCCCGCATGACCGCGCGCACCGCTACGCCGTGACATGTTTATCGATGAGATCGAGATCTTCGTCAAGGGCGGTGACGGCGGAGCCGGCTGCGTCAGCTTTCGGCGTGAGAAGTATGTGCCCCGCGGCGGCCCCGACGGCGGCGACGGCGGCGACGGCGGAAGCATCTGGCTCGAGGCCGATCCTGCCCTGAACACGCTGCTCGACTACCACTATAAGCGCCACTACCAGGCCCAGCGCGGCCAGCACGGCCAGGGCTCGAACTGCCACGGCGCCGGCGGCGACGATCTCGTCCTTCGCGTGCCCGTGGGGACGGTCGTGTCGGACCGGGACACCGACGAGGTCCTCGGCGATCTCGTCGCGCCGAGAGCGCGGATCCTTGCCATGGCTGGCGTCCCCGGCGGGCGGGGCAATGCCCGCTTCGCGACGTCCACCAACCGCGCCCCTCGCCAGGCCGATCTCGGCCGGGTCGCCGAGGGGCGGTGGCTCCACCTCGAGCTGAAGCTCCTCGCCGATGTCGGTGTGATCGGCTTCCCCAACGCCGGCAAGTCGACGCTCGTCTCCCGGCTGTCGGCCGCGACCCCCAAGATCGCCAACTATCCCTTCACGACGCTGGTGCCGTCGCTCGGCATCGTCCGGGTGGACGCTGAGCGGAGCTTCGTGATCGCCGATCTGCCCGGCCTGATCCCCGGCGCCGCCGAGGGCAAGGGGCTCGGCCACCAGTTCCTCCGTCACACCGAGCGCACGCGGCTTCTGCTCCACCTGCTCGACCTCGATCCCCAGACGGGCCGCGATCCGGTCGAGGACCTCGAAGTCATCGACGACGAGCTGCGGCGGTATTCCGCGGAGCTGGCCGGGCGCCCGCAGGTCGTCGTGGCCAACAAGGCCGACCTTCCGGAGACGGCCGAGCGCCGCCGGCGCGTCGAGGACTTCTGCGCGCGCGCGCGCCGGCCGCTCGTTGTGATCTCGGCAGCGACCGGCGCGGGGCTGCGGGACCTCGTCCACGGCGTCGCCGCGCGCTTGGAGGGCAGCGGATGGCTGCGGGTCGCGAGCTAGGCCGCGTCCGGCGGCTCGTCGTGAAGGTCGGTAGCGGCCTCATCACGACGCCGAGCGTCGGCGTCGATCAGAAGCGGATCGACGGGCTCGCCGCCGATGTCGCCGCCATCCGGCGCGACCGCGAGGTCGTCCTCGTGACTTCGGGCGCCATCGTGACCGGGATGGCGCGGCTGGGCCTTGCCGAGCCGCCACGCACCATCCCCCAGAAGCAGGCGGCGGCGGCGGTGGGACAATCGGCCCTGATGTGGCACTACGAAGCCGCCTTCAAGCGGCACGACATCCTGGTCGGCCAAGTGCTCCTCACCGCGCAGGACATCAGCGATCGCGTCCGCTACCTGAACGCGCGCAACACGCTGCGTACGCTTCTCGAGCTGTCCGTCCTGCCGATCGTCAACGAGAACGACACCGTGGCCGTCGAGGAGATCAAGGTCGGCGACAACGACAACCTGAGCGCGCTCGTCGCCTCCCTCATCGACGCCGATCTGCTCGTCCTGCTTACCGATGTCGGCGGCCTGTACACCGCCGACCCCAGCGTGACGTCGGGCGCGCGGAAGCTCGACACCGTCGAGGCCGTCACCGACGACATCGTCCGCCTCGTGTGGGACCGGGCCGGGCGCGTGTCGGTGGGCGGGATGGCCACGAAGCTCGAGGCGGCGCAGAAGGCGGCGGCCTCCGGCATTCCGATGGTGATTGCGAGCGGCCGCGAGGAGGGGGTGCTCGGGCGCCTGCTCGCGGGCGAGGCGGTGGGCACCTACTTCGCGCCCCGAGCGGACCGGCTCGCCGCGCGGAAGCGTTGGATCGCGTTCGCCGTGCCGCCGCAGGGACGTCTCACCGTGGACGCCGGCGCCCTGCGCGCCCTGCGCGACGAAGGACGGAGCCTCCTGCCGTCGGGCATCGTCGACGTCGAGGGTGACTTCGCGGCGGGCGAAGTGGTCGCTATTGCCGCCGCCGCGGACGGCAAGGAGTTGGGACGCGGGCTCGTGAACTTCGACGCCGTGGAGCTGCGCAAGATCCGGGGCGCCAAGACGCAGCAGATCGAGCAGCGGCTCGGCTATCGGGGCGCGGACGAAGTCATTCATCGCGACAACTTGGTTATCCTGTGATCTCATGACGAACGAGAGAACGGCACCGATGGATCCGAAACGTCTCGTGGAAGCGCGCGCGCGCGCCGCCCGTGAGGGAGCGCGCGGGCTCGCGCTCTGCTCCACCAAGATCAAGAACGAGGCCCTCCTGCAGATGGCCCGAGGGCTCGAGGAGAAGGCGGCGGCGCTCATGGAGGCCAACCGCGCGGATCTCGAGCGGGCCCGCGCAGGAGGACATCCGCGCGCGTTCCTCGACCGCCTCACGTTGACGGAGACACGCGTCGAGGAGATGGCCGGCGGGCTCCGGCAGATCGCTGCGCTCCCCGACCCCGTGGGCGCCGTGGTGGAAACGTGGCGCCGGCCGAACGGGCTGGAGATCTCGCGGGTTCGCGTGCCCCTTGGCGTCATCGGCTTCATTTACGAGTCACGCCCCAACGTCACCGCCGACGCCGCCGGACTCTGCGTGAAGTCGGGCAACGCGGTCGTGCTTCGTGGCGGCAGCGAGGCGATCGAGTCCAACGCGATGATCGCCGCCGTCCTCGCCAAGGCGGTGGAAAAGGCCGGGGCGCCGCCCGAGGCCATCCAGTTTGTCGAGACCACGGACCGCGCGGCGGTGGCGGCGCTGCTCGAGCTGTCCGACCTCGTCGACCTCGTGATTCCCCGCGGCGGCGAGGCGTTCGTACGCTGGGTCGCCGAGCGGTCGCGCGTGCCCGTGCTCAAGCACGACCGTGGACTCGTCCACGTCTTCGTCGACGCCGGCGCCGATCTGGAGATGGCGAAGGCCATCGTGTTGAACGCGAAGGTCCAGCGTCCGAGCGTCTGCAACGCGCTGGAGACCCTCCTCGTCCACCGCGATATTGCCCCGACCTTCCTCCCGGCGGCGGCGGCGCGCCTCGGGGAGGCGGGCGTCGAGTTGCGCGGCTGCCCGCGCACGCGGGCGCTCGTCCCCGGCGCGCGGCCGGCGACGGAGGGCGACTGGGACGAGGAGTACCTCGACCTCGTGCTCGCGGTGAAGGTCGTCGACGGTCTGGACGAGGCGATCGACCACATCCGCCGTCACGGCTCGGGCCTTGCTGAGGCCATCGTGACAAACACGCTTGCCCACGCCCGGCGTTTCACGCGCGAGGTCGACGCCGCGGCGGTGCTCGTCAACGCCTCGACCCGTCTCGTCGACGGCGGGCAATTCGGCATGGGCGCCGAGATGGGGATCTCGACCTCGCGCGTCCATGCCCGCGGTCCCGTCGGCGTCCAGGAGCTGACGACGCTCAAGTACGTCGTGCAGGGCGACGGCCACCTCCGGGACTGAGAGCGCGTGAAGAAATCGGCAAAAACGATGACCGTTGGGGGGTGTCGGGCCGGGGGAGCGCGAGGGGGGCGTAGCCCCCTTCGGGCAATCGCTTCGGCGGTCGCTCCCCCCGACGTTGAATGAGAACCTATGGGATCGGCGCCAACGGTGACCGTTGGGGGGTGTCGGGGAGGAGCGGCGGTCGCTCCCCCCGACGTTGAATGATGGGCCGGACGGCGGTCTTCGGCGGCTCGTTCAACCCCATCCACATCGGCCACCTGTTGATGGCCGACGAGATGCTAGAGCGACTCGACCTCGACCGCGTGCTGTTCGTGCCCGCCGCGACCCCGCCGCACAAGCCGCCCGCGTCCCTGGCGCCGGCCAAGGACCGCTACGCGATGGTCCGGCTCGCCGTCGCCGGTCACCCGCGTTTCGAGGTCTCCGATGTCGAGCTGCGCCGGGCGGGACCCTCCTTCACCGTCGACACCCTGGAGGCCCTGCGGGGGCGTGGCGACGAGCTGTTCCTCCTCGCGGGCTCGGAGACCTTCCTCGACTTCCTTTCGTGGCGCCATCCGCGACGCGTCGTTGAGCTGGCCCGTCTCGTTGTCGTGCCCCGCACGGGCAGTGCCTTCGATCCCGACAGCGCGGCCGCGCAGAAGGTCCTCCGTGAAATCGGCGCCGAGAGCTTCGCGGGGCCGGGGGACCCCGTCACCCCGCGGACCGTCCTCGTCGTCCACGCCACTTCGCTGCCGATCTCCTCCTCCGACCTGCGCGAGCGCGCCCGTTTCGGCCGTTCCCTCGCCTATCGCGCGCCGGACGCCGTTATCGACTACATCCACCGTCGCGGGCTCTACGCCGCCGGGACGGCGTGATGGCCCCACCGTCGGCGGAACGCAAGGTGCGGCGGGCGGCGCGTGCGGCCCTCGACCACAAGGCGCTCGATCTGGTCGTCCTCGACATGCAGGGGCTGTCCAACGTGACAGACTACTTCCTGGTGTGCAGCGGCCGATCCACCACCCACGTCAAGTCCATCGCCGACACCATCCGGGAGGAGCTGCGGGGCGCCGACGTGCGCATGCTCCACGGGGAAGGCACCGCCGAGAGCGGCTGGATGCTTCTCGACTACGGTGACGTGCTCGTCCACGTGTTCCTCGAGGCGACGCGCGTCTACTACGCGCTGGAACGGCTCTGGGGCGATGCGCCATCGGTGCCGATGGAGGGATGACGTGCGGGCACGGCGGTTGCGTGCACCGGGGCTGCGTGCTAGCGTATGGCCCTTCGTCGTGACGCAGGCGGTGGTAATTGGGAGGTCCTGATGAGGAAAGATCGATTGGCGTCCTTCAAGAAGCGTCTGATCGAGAAGGAGCGCCAGCTGGTCGAGGAAGTCGGCAAGAGCGCGCAGTACGGCAAAGACCAGGAAGACGACTCGATCAAGGATCTCGGCGACCAGGCCAACACGGCGTACACGCGCGAGTTCTTCTTCGAGCTGGGCAACGGCGACCGGCGCCTGCTGCGCGAGGTGGTGGCCGCGCTGGCCAAGATCGACGACGGC
>JBGPYK010000349.1:0-3792 GCA_041493245.1 Methylomirabilia bacterium
CAACGCGGCAGCGCCCCGTATCAACTCGGCCCGGGATCGCGCCCTCCTCTGTCCACGACCTCGTCCTTCGCCCCGCCTGCGCCCATGTTGTCTGGGGCCGGGGGAAAGGTTCAGGACCAGCCCTGATTGACATGGCCGCCGGGAAGCAGCATTCTCCTCGCGACAGCGGGAAACGGCGAAGGTTGGCGCGCGCGGCCGAGCGTTACGGGGCGTTTGAACCGCCTATCCCCTCGAACGGTGGTGAGTCATCCCCTTGTGCTTGAGAAACTCCGTACCAGCCCTCTCGTCGCCCGCGCACTCCTCGCCCTCCTGCGCGTGACACGGTACGCTCATGGCGCAGCCGCGACGCTCCGCGAAGGTTGGGCAGAAAAGACAGGGACGAGACCGCCGCGAGTCCTTCAGCGTCCGGCGCCTCAACAAGCTGATCGAGGAGGCCATCGTCGACTCTTACAACGACGCGGAGCAGATCTCCGGACTCTACACGATGATCGAGGAACACTTGGCTCTGCCCTTCGAGACCCAGGTGCTCGGTGTGGAGGTGACGGTGGCGGCGATCGACCTCACGGAAGCCGGAGAGATCGTCGCGATCTGCGTGCGCGGCCGCACCCGCCAGGCGATCCCGCTCTTGCACCTGCCCTTGCCCAGGCCGCTGCCGCGAGGAACCGAGTCGATCGCGGCCTACCGCCGCTGGGCGCGGTCGCGGTAGAAGAGCGCCCGCCGAAGAATCGCCTGTCGAACATCGCCAGCCGACCGTCTCGGCGTGTCCCAGTCGTATCTCGGTCGTGAGCGACGCCGGCTCACGCCCGGCTTCGCTTGAAGATCGCCGATACGGACACTAGACTTACAGTAGGAAAGTAAGGAATGTGACTCAGGAGGAGGGCGTATGGCCGCTGTCCGCATCGGGCCGAAGCATCAGGTAACGATCCCGCAGCCGGTACGCCGAGCGCTCAACCTCAGTGCGGGCGACTTTCTCGACGCGGCGGCCGAGGGCGGCCGCATCGTCCTGACCCCGCTCCAGCTCTCAGCCAAGGCGCCAGCGGCTCGCCTCACCGCGGGCGAACAGAAGCTCCTCCTCCGGGCCCGCACCAAGATCGAGCAGATCCGCAAGGACCTTGTCCACGGCAAGGGGCTCACCCGCGAGGAAGCGGGCGTGGCCGCCAAGGCTGGACTGATCGAGCCCGATCAGCAGTATTGGTGGACGGAGGCGTGGCAAAAGGGAGAGCGGGCGGCCGAGGCCGACCGCCGTGCCGGACGTGTCCTCGGGACCTTCGACTCTCTTGAGGCGATGAAGAAGGCGTTGAAGCGGCGTGCCCGTACGACCGCATGACTCTCCGCCCCACCGCGCGCTTCGCCGCCGACTACAACCGTTTGCCCCAGCCGCTTCAGCAGCGAGTTGACAAGGCGCTCGGGCTCTTGCTCGACAATCCCCGCCACCCCTCACTCCAGATCAAGAAGATGAAGGGTTACGAGGGCCGCTGGGAGGGACGGGTCAGCCTCCACTATCGCTTCATCTTCACCATCGAGGCCGATGCGTACGTTCTGCTTCGGGTGGGAACGCACGATCTCCTGAAGTGACGCAGCTCTGATTCTCCGAGGGGCGGCGCTTCTAGCTTGACGGGGTCCCGGTGAACAGGGTTGTGATGACGTCGGGCTACACCGTCAGCCGGTATCCCGACGCGGCCAATGGCAGCGCATCTCGGCCGCCTCCCGAGCCCGGCTTGACCGGCCGATGGCCGGGCGGGTAGAGTTGGTCAGAATCATGACCAGATCCACTGCGCCAAGGGGATCGCGATGAAGACACTGCCGCTCGCCGAGGTGAAAGCCCAGCTCAGCCGGTTGGTCGACGAGGTGGTCAAGACCGACGAGCAGATCGTGATCACTCGAAACGGGCGTCCAGCGGCCGTTCTCGTGAGCCCCGACGAGTACGATGGCTGGAAGGAGACCCAAGCCATCCGATCGGATCGCGAGTTCATGGTCGAGATCCGGCGCGGGCTGCGGGCGCTCAGACGCGGGGGGAAGACCTATACGCTCGAGGAGATCCTGCCGGAGCAGTGACGGGCAGCGGGTCGGGCCCACTTCGTGGGACCCCATCGTCTCCGCGTATCCGCGGCGCTCGAGCATCTGGTCCGCGGCCTTCATCCCGGCCTCAAGCGCAAAGTTTGCGCCGGCCTCGACCTGATCCGCACGACGCCCGAGGCCGGCAAGGAGCTGCGCGATAGGCTGGCCGGCCTTCGCAGCCTGCGGATGGGCAGCGTCCGGATCGTCTACCGCGTATCGCCCCGGCGGGTGATCGAGCTCGTCGCCATCGGTCCCCGCCGGACCATCTACGAAGAGACGCTCCGGCTCTTGCGCAGGCGCTGAGGTCTCGCCCGTCGTGATGGTGCGCGGCATCCTCCAGATGGTCGTCGCCACCGTCCTCTTCGTGGGCATGAACGCGATCGCCAAGGTCCTGAGCGCCCACCTTCCGGCCGTGGAAGTGGTCTGGGCGCGAAGCGCCGGGCACCTCGTGTTCATCGTGGCACTCCTCGGGCCCGGACACGGCGGGTGGCGCCTGTTCGAGACGAACAATCTCCGGCTTCAGATCAGCCGCTCCCTGCTGCAGGTCGGCTCGCAGATGCTGTTCTTCACCGCGATCGGCTACGTCCCGCTCGCCGACGCCACGACGGTGTCGTTCACGGCGCCGCTCATCGTGGCGGTGCTCGCCGGTCCGATGCTCCGAGAGCGCGTCGGCGTGAGTCACTGGGCGGCCATCGGTGCGGGCTTCGCCGGGGCTCTCGTCGTCATCCGGCCGGGTGGTGGAATGAACTCGTACCTCCTGCTCATCCTGGGCAGCTCGATCTGCTACGCGCTGTATCAGCTCCTGACCCGGCGGGTGGCGGCGTTCGACCGGCCGGAGACGAGCGTGACCTACAGTGCCCTGGTCGGCACCGTTCTCCTCTCGATCTTGGTGCCCTTCGGCTGGACCACGCCGAGCGGGGCCGCGCAGTGGGCGGGCCTCGCCGCTCTGGGCATCCTCGGGGCTCTCGGTCACTACCTCGTCGCCCGCGCCCTCGCGGTGGCCGCGGCGTCGATCATCTCTCCGTTCCACTACGTTCAGCTCATCTGGGCGGCGGCCGTGGGCTACGCCGTGTTCGGCGACGTCCCGTCGGGCTGGACGTGGCTCGGCGCCACCGTGATCATCGCCAGCGGGCTCTCCATCGCCGTGAAGGAGGCCCGCCGGTAGATCGCACCCGCCGCGTGTCGATCGCAAGCGCCTCGAGCGCCGGCGCGTGCTGCGTCGTTGCTTAGCCCCGGGCGCCGGCCGCCGCGCGCTCCAGCAGATCGTTGGCGCCGGCCTGGATCCAGGGGAAGAAGCTGGTCATCACCGCGCGCACGCCCATCCGGGTGTAGCGTTCGACGTTGCCGGTGTTGACGAGCGTCCCGGCCACGCGACCGGACCGGACGATCGTGGTCAACGCTGCGTCGATCGTCTGCTGGACCTCCGGGTGGCCCATGTGGCCGATCTGGCCCATCGAGGTCGCGAGGTCGTTCGGGGCCACGAAGAAGACGTCGATGTGGTCGACCTTGAGGATCTCATCGAGGTTGCGGACCCCCACGATGTCTTCGATTAGCACGATCAACAGGCTGTGGTCGTTGGCGGTGTGTAAGTAGTCGCCCACCCCGAAGCCCTGGCGGCTGGTGAACATGCCGCGCTTGCCGAGCGGCGCGAACTTTGCGGCCGCGACCACCGCCTCGGCCTCGGCGCGGGTGTTGACGTGCGGCACCACGATGCCCTGAGCGCCCCGGTCGAGG
>JBGPYK010000442.1:0-3172 GCA_041493245.1 Methylomirabilia bacterium
ATGTGCTGCGGCTCGCCAAGCAGCTCGCGAGCCTCGACGTGTTGTGCAAGGGGCGGCTGCTGGTGACGTTGGTCCCCGGGCTCACTTACGCGCCGGAGCGCGAGGCCATCGGCATCGACCCCAAGCGCCGCGGAGCCTTCATCGACGAGGCGCTTCCGCTGTTGCGGCGCCTGTGGGCCGGCGAGACGGTGAGTCACGACGGCCCTGCGGGCAGCTTGCGTGACGTGAAGCTCTGGCCCCTGCCGGTGCAGCAGCCGCTCGAGGTATGGTTGGGCGGCACGGCGCCCGCCGCCCTCGAACGCTGCGGTCGGTTGTCGGACGGGTGGCTGCCCTCGCAGTGCACGCCCGAAGAGGCGGCCGCGGGCCGCGTCGTCGTCGAAGAAGCCGCGGCACGGGCCGGGCGCTCGATCAGCAGTGAGCACTTCGGCGTGAGCATCGGCTACGCCCGCGCGCCCATCGACCCGGACACCGCGCGCACGATGACCGCCCGGCGCCCCCGAGCGCTCGAGCTCACGCCGGTGGGGTTGCCCGCGCTGCGAGAGCGCATCGAGCGCTTCATCGCCGTTGGCTTCTCCAAGTTCGTCGTACGTCCGGTGGCCGCGCCCGCGTCGTGGCGCGCCGAGCTCGAGGCCCTGTCCGCGGCGGTGGGTGACCTCCAGACCTGACGCGGCATCGACGGCCCTGCCGTCGGTCGCGACGCGGCGGGATCCGGCGACGCCCGCCGCACGGCGCGGCGCCCTGCTGGTGGCCGGTGCCGCGATATGCTGGAGCAGCGGTGGGCTCATCACTCGCCTCGTGACCACCAGCCCCTGGACGACCAGCCTGTGGCGCAGCCTCTTTGCCTCGTGCTTTCTGACCCTGGTGCTGTGGATGGTCCGGGGCCGCAGTATCGTCGCGCAATGGCGCGACGGGGGGCGCCCGGTCCTGGCCGTGGCCGTGTGCATGGCGGTGTCTTCGACGTGCTTCATCCTTTCGCTGGCGCGCACGTCGGTGGCCAACACGCTGATCCTCATGTCCACGGGGCCCTACGTGGCCGGGCTGCTGGGCTGGATGCTCCTCGGCGAACGTGTCGCGCTACGCACATGGCTGACGATGGGCGTCGCGCTCGCGGGTGCGGTCGTCATGGTGTCCAATTCCTACGGTCGGGGTGCGATGGCCGGCGACGTGCTCGCGATCGTCATGGCCAGTAGCTTCGCCGTCGCCACCGTCCTCGTTCGCCGGCACCCTGAGATCCCGATGGCGCCGGCGGCGGTGTTGGCCACGATGCTCACGGCCCTGGTGGCGCTGCCGCTGGCCGATCCGCTTTCGACCACGACGCGCGACCTGGTGCTCCTGGCGTTCTTCGGCATCGGGCAATTCGGCGCGGGCTTCTTGCTCTTCGTGGCCGGCGCGCGGTTGATTCCCGCCGCGGAGAGCTCGCTCATCGGCATGCTGGAGATCGTGCTCGGGCCGCTGTGGGTCTGGCTCGTGCTGAACGAGCGGCCCGGAACGGCGTCGCTGGCGGGTGGCGTCCTCATCCTGGCCGCACTCCTGGCGAACACCCTCATCGACCTCGTCACGCCACGCCGGGCCGGTGTCGGCGGTCGGTGATCCAGGGACGCCGGTCCCGCAGGCGATCGGGTTCGGTGCTAGGCTTGGGCCGCGATGGCCTGGCGGTTTGGGGTCGACGTCGGGGCGGTCCGCCGAGGCCGGGGAGGAGATAACACGATGGCGGTCATGGTGAAGGAGGGCTTTCGCCTCTACTACGAGGACACGGGCGGCCATGCGCCCACGCTGCTGTTCCTGCACGGCGCGGGCGGCAATCACCTGAGCTGGTGGCAGCAGGTGCCGGTGTTCGCCGAGGAGTATCGGTGCGTCACGGTGGACCAGCGTGCCTTCGGGCAGTCAGCCGACGTGTCGGGCGGGCCGGGTCCCGCCGCGCTCGCGACCGACGCGATCGCGTTGCTCGATCACCTGGGGATCGCGCAGGCCGCTGTGGTCGCACAGTCGATGGGCGGCTGGGCGGCCGTGGGCGCCGCCGTGCGGGCGCCCGAGCGATTCTGGGCGGTCGTCATGGCGAACACGGTCGGCAATCTCACCAATCCCGAAATCGCCGCCGTGCGCCAGCGGCTCGCCGCCGCGAGTCCACCCCGGCCGGCCGTGCTGTGGCACGCGGCCCTGGGCGAGACGTTTCGCAAGGAGCAGCCGGTCCGATCCTTCCTCTACGCGCAGATCGCGGGCACGAATGCGCCGCTGCCCGCCGACTTCCGCGATCAGCTCGGCCGCCTAACCACGCCTGTGGAGCGCTACGCCGCCACGCGTGTGCCGACGCTCTTCCTGACCAGTGACGAGGACGGACTCATCTGGCCCGAGCTGTCGAAGAAGGTCCACGAGCACGTCCCGGGCTCACGCTTCGAGCGCGTGGAAGCCTCCGGCCACTCGACGTACTTCGAACGCCCCGACGTGTTCAACCGCGAAGTGGGCGCTTTCCTTAAGGAGCAGAGGCCATGAAATGGTGCCGGTTTCAATCGGGACGGAATGCCGCGTATGGGGTCATCGACGGGACCACGGTGACCGAAGTCACCGGGAGCCCGTTCGAGAGTCATACCCGGACATCGACAACCGTTCCCCTCAGCCAGGTCAAACTGCTCGTGCCCGTGATTCCTCCCACCTTCTATGCCGCCGGCGTCAATTACCGGGAGCACGTAACCCAGATGGCCAAACGCCGGGGCGTGAAGCCGGAGTTCCCGCCGCACGCCGACGTCGGCTACCGCGCCAACAATGCGTTAGTCGCCACCGACGAGCGCATCGTCATCCCCAAGGACGCGACCGAGCTGGTCCAGTACGAAGGGGAGCTGGTGGCGGTGATCGGCAAGCGGTGCAAGGGCATTTCGGAAGCTGAGGCGCTCGACTACGTCTTTGGCTACACGATCGGCAATGACGTCAGCGAGCGCACCTGGCAGCGCGGGGACCGGACGTTCTGGCGGGGAAAGAACACCGACACCTTCAAGCCGATGGGCCCGTGGATCGTCACTGGCCTCGACCCCGACGCTCTCCGCGTCACCATCCGGCTCAACGGCAAGGAGATGTTCTCCTACGCCGTCAAGGACGCGATCTTCGGCGTGCGCCAGTTCATCAGTCGCATGAGCCAGTACCTGACGCTCTACCCGGGTGACGTGTTGTGGATGGGCAC
>JBGPYK010000356.1:0-3746 GCA_041493245.1 Methylomirabilia bacterium
CAGAGGTCCTCGACGCGGAGCTGCTTGCCGTAGCGGTCAGCCCACAGCAGGTTCGAGCTGCCCTCGTACATCGACACGATGTTCTCGTTGTCGATGAACGGCACCACCCACTCCTTCTTCCCCCAGACCCCGGAGCCGTAGGGATAGACGTGGCGGCGGTACCGATCGTCGAAGAGGTGGATCCAAGCCGCCGCCGAGCGGGACCTGAGCGCCTCCATGTCGTGCTGGACCTCGAGGAGGTCGCCACACGTCGGGCACCGGTAGATGACCTCGCGGAGGTCGAACTGGCCGGGACAGCCGTTGATGCACTGGAACCACGCGTTGTAGGCCATGCCAGGTGTCAGTATAGCGGCAAGCCGCTCACGGTGCCGCTGGCGGCGTTCAAGTTCGCCCACGACGGCCCGTCGATCGAGCGGCCACCCGCCCGCGTCGGCGAGCACACCGACCCGGTGTTGTCGGCAATCGGCTACAACGGCGAACAGATCACGGCGCTGCGAAAGGCCGGAGCCATCGGTTGACGAAGCGCCGCCGGTCGTGAAGCTCAGCCGGTGTCGAGCCGCTCGACGGCGGCGGGGAGCGCAGCCAGGCTGGCAATGACGGCGTCGGCCGTCTGGCCCGCCGGCGCACGCCCCGGCGTGCTCATCACCTGGATCACCCGCATCCCGGCGGCGCGGGCGCCCTCCACGTCCAGGATGGCGTCGTCGCCGACGTGCACGGCCGTGGCCGCTTCGCCGCCGACCGCGCGCAGCGACAGTGCGAAGATCTCCGGCGCCGGCTTGCGGATGCCGACCTCGTCGGAGAAAGTCGTGTGCGCGAAGAACGACAGCAGACCGTACCGGTCGAGGAGCTTGCGCAGCGTCGTCCCCGGCGTCCGCATGGTGTTCGAGACGAGCACGAGGGTGTAGCCACGGCCGGCGAGCGTCTCCAGCGCCGCGCGGGCCCCGTGATCGACGGCCGGGGGAACGAGAAGCGCCGGACGCGCGTAGGCATCCACCAGCGCTGCCATCAAGGCGGGCCCGACCCGCCGCGGGATCTTCGGATCTGTGGCGGCCAGGATCGCCGACACGTGGTCCTGGACGGGGACGTCCCGGCAGTCGCTCCAAATGCGCCCGAGGTAGCGCGCCGAGGTCTCGTAGGCGGCATCGAGGGCGCGGCGCGAGACCCGCACGCCAGCTTCGGCGAGGATCGTGTCGAAGTCATCCATGCGCTTGCGCTTGTAGCGGTCATCGCTGGAGGCGCTGTCGACGAGTAACGTCCCCCAGAAGTCGAGGGTGATCGTGCGGATTTTCAGGACCGGCGCTCGAAGCGCGGCGCGCGCTTCTCGAGGAAGGCCCGCGTCCCCTCGCGCGGCTCGTCGGTGGCGTAGGCGGTGGCGAACGCGTTGATCCCGTACTCGATGGCGGTCGCGAGATCCGTGTGGCGCCAGCGGAGGATCAGTTCCTTCTGCAGGCGGATCGCCGCCGGTCCGCCGGCGAGGATGCGCTCCACCATGTCCTGGACCGCGGCGTGCAGGCCCTCGTCCGGCACGACACGGTTCACGAGCCCCCAGGCGTACGCCTGCGCGGCGTCGATCGCCTCCCCGGTCAGGAGCATCTCCGCCGCGCGGCCGGGGCCGACGAGCGCGGGCAGGAGCGCGGCCTCGATCACCGACGGCACCCCCACGCGCACCTCGGGCAGACCGAAGCGCGCGGCCGCCACCGCGAGCCGCACGTCGCAGGCGAGCGCCAGCTCGAAGCCGGCCCCAAGGCAAAAGCCGTTGACGCCGGCGATCACGGGGAACGGCGCGTGGTGCACGCTCTCGATCGCGGCGTGGAGCGCCCGGATGAGCGCCTTCGCGCGCGGCACGTCGAGACCGTGGAGCACGTGGACGTTCATCCCAGCTGTGAAGGCCCGCCCGCGTCCGGTCAGCACGGCGACGCGGAGGGAGGCATCGCCGGCCAGCGCGGTAAAGGTCGCGCGAACGGCCTCGATCAGCTCCGGGTCGAGCAGGTTGAGCGGGGGCCGGTCGAGGGTGCACCAGGCGACGGCGCCGGCGCGCTCGACCACGAGAGGACCACCCATCAGTATCGACGCATGCTCGGATCGACGCTGCGGGCCCAGGCGTCGAGACCGCCCGCGAGGTTCTTCACGCTGCTGAACCCGAGGCCGCGGAGGTACTCCGCCACGGCCGCGCTCCGCACGCCCTGGTGGCAGTAGACCACGATCTCGCTCTCGGGGTTCAGCTCCTCCGTCCGCAGCTCGATCTCCTCGATCGGGATGTGGATGGAGTTCTGGAGACGGCAGAGCTTCGTCTCCCAGTCCTGGCGCACGTCGAGGAGGGTCGGGGGATGGCCATCCTCGAGTCGGCCCTTTAACTCCGTCGCGGTCATTTCATCCATGGCATTCTCCCTGACGAGGGTCGGGAAAGCTCAGCGGGGTGCTGGGCGGCCGACGAGGAACTCCTCCAGCCATCCGTTTACCGTGTCCGCGTGCTCGATCTGCGGAAAGTGGCCGCAAGCGTCCAACCACCGCACCGTCGCACGCCGGAAGCCCTTGGCGATGCTAACGCAGTGGGCGGCGGGGACGACCGGGTCCTGGCGCCCGTGGACCAGCAGGACGGGCATCGGCAGCGTGACGACCACGCGGCGGTACGCGTCGGCGCGGGTCTCGAAGTCGGCACGGACGTCGCGGAGCGCCGCGAGGTACGCCGCCTTCGCCTCCCAGCCCGTCCGCGCCGCGTAACCCCAGTCGACGAGTGCGTCGACCTCCTCGGCCACCGGCGCGTGGAAACAGCGCGCGATCGCCGCGCGGTAGATGCTGCGGGACCCGCACAACGCGAGGACCTCGCCGAGCCCGCGGAGCGCAACCATCCGGTAGAGCCACGAGAGCCGGTAGTCGAAGCCCGGTACCACCGCGCCGATCAGGGCCAGGCGGTCGACGCGCCCGGGATGGGTGAGCGCGTAGGCCACCGCGATCGCCCCACCGAGCGAGTGACCGACGAGCGAGACTTGCCCGAGGCCGAGCGCGTCCAGAAAACCGTGGAGCGCCCGGGCGAAGAAGGTCAGGTCGTAGCGGGCGCGCGGCTTGCCGGACAGGCCGAAGCCCGGAAGATCGACAGCCTGCACGTCGGCGCGCCCCGCGAGGGCGTCGATCGTACGCCGCCAGGACTCCGCGAAGCCGCCGAGACCGTGGAGGAGCACGACCGCGGGGCCGCGCCCCTTTCTCACGTAGTGCAAGGCGAGGCCATCGATCTCCCCGCCCTCGAGCCGAACCTCTGGCATGTGAAGCGATTCTATCAGACCGCGCGGGACTCCATGAGCGCGCCCAGCTCCCGGCGGAACGGGAAGACACCGAAGATCCCACCGGTGTGGATGAAGCAGACGCGGCGCCCGAGCGCCCGCGGATCACGCCGGATGGTGTCGAGCAGCCCGTAGAACGCCTTGGCGGTATACACGGGATCGAGCACGATGCCCTCGGTCCTCGCCACCCGCACCACCGTCTCCAGCTCCTCCACCCGCACGTCCTCGCGGCCGGGCCCCTGGTAGCCGTCGAGCAGCCGGATCTCGTCCGGCACTTCCACGGGGAGCCCGTACTTGCGCTGCGCCTGCCCGATGACGTCGGTGATGTAGCGCCGGACCGCCTCCGCCGTCCACGAAACGGGGACGCTCACGATGTCGGCGCGGAGGCCGGCGAGCTGTTTGGCCATCAGGAGCCCCGCGTGGCTGCCTCCGCTGAACGCCGTGATCACCACCGTGTCGAACTCGGGC
>JBGPYK010000195.1:0-5345 GCA_041493245.1 Methylomirabilia bacterium
GATCATGTTCTCCGTGCCCATGGGGCTGATCGGCGTCTTCTGGGCGCTCTACCTCACCAACACCACGCTGTCCACCACGTCGTTCATGGGCATCATCATGATGGTGGGCATCGTCGTCTCCAACGGCGTGCTGCTCGTGGAGTACATCAACGAGCTGCGCCGCCACGGCGTCCCCCTGTTGGCCGCGGTCCCGCGGGCCGGGCGCATCCGCCTGCGGCCCATCCTCATGACGGTGCTCACCACGGTCGTCGGCCTGCTGCCCATGGCCCTGGCCTTCGGCGTGGGGACGGAGGCGAACCAGCCGCTGGCCATCGCGGTCATCGGCGGCCTGCTCGTCTCCACGTTCTTCACGCTGGTGCTGATCCCCACGCTTTACGTCACCTTCGAGGAGCGCTTCCCGCGCCGTCTGTCCGACGAGGACGCGGGGGCCGCCGCCTGACGGCCCGCCCATGAGCTTTCCCGCCATCACCGCCGTGGCCAACGTCCTCGCCCACGCGCCCGGGCTCGTCCGCTATGGCTCGAAGCCGCTGCGCGACATCGGACAGGATCCCGCAGCACTGGAGGCGATCACGCCGCGGCTCCGCTCGTACGCGGACGCCGTCGCGTACGCGCCGAACCAGGTCTTCATCGGCAACCTCGATCCCGAGATGCTCGGCGCCGTCCCGCGCCCGTGGTTCCAGGCCCTCGACGGCCAAGCCTCCTCGACGGGCGCCTTCGGCGATTTCATCGGCGAGCGCGAGCTGCTCGGTCTCCTCAAGCTGTGCGACCGGGCCCGTCTCGTCCACCTCGACGCTGCCACGCTCGCTGAGGCGCGGGCGGGCCTCGAGCGCCGGGGCATCGTCACGCCCGACGAGATGGCAACCCTCGCGGCCGCGGACGCGGGGGCGATCGACGCCATCGGCAAGAGCGGCGAGACGATCCCGCTGTGGCTCGACGGCCGCGTCGTCGGCGCGATGGCGCGCGGGCACGAGCAGGACGAGGCGCTCACGGCCAACGTGCTGCTCGAGAACCTGGCCGCCAAGGCCACGGGCGTCCTCGCGGTCCGGCGGCTGCTGCGGATGGTGGAGAGACGCCTGGGACCCGGGGACATCGACTTCGTCCTCGCGGGGTCGGAGGAGGCGGTGGGCGACCGCTACCAGCGCGGGGGCGGCAGCCTGGCCAAGGCCATCGCCGAGAGCTGTGGGATCACGGCGGCCACGGGCTTCGACGTCAAGGCGTTCTGCGCGTCGACGCTGTACGCCGTCGTCAACGCGGCGGCGCTGATCCAGGCGGGGCTCTTCTCCCGCGTCGTCGTCGTCGCCGGGGGCTCGCTGGCCAAGCTGGGTATGAAGTACCGCGCGCACGTCGCCCGCCAGATGCCGATCCTCGAGGACGTGCTCGCCGGCATCGCGATCCTGGTGGAGCGCCCAGGCGCCCGCGGCCCCGACCCCGGCGCCCGCGGCTCCGACCCAATGATCCGGCTCGACACGCTTGGGCTGCACACGATCGCGACGGGCTCCGCCCAGCAGGCCATCGTCGAGGCCCTTGTGATCAGACCGCTCGCGAAGGCCGGCTACCGGTTGCGGGACATCGATCGGTATGCGACCGAGATGCACAACCCGGAGGTTACGGAGCCGTCCGGCAGCGGTGACGTGCCCCGGGTCAACTACCGGCTGATCGCCGCGCTCGGCGCCCTGCGTGGCGAGATCTCGCGCGACGGCATCGACGCGTTCATCGCGGCGCACGGGATGCCGGGGTACGCGCCCACGCAGGGGCACATCGCCTCCGCCGTGTGCTACCTGGCCCACGCGCTCCGCGCCATGCGGGCGGGGCAGATGCGGCGCGCGCTGTTCATGGCCAAGGGAAGCTTGTTTCTCGGCCGTATGACGGACGCCTCCGACGGCGTATCCTTCATTCTGGAAGCAGGCCGATGAAAAGGGCCCATCTGCGTCGTTGGCTCCTCTCTCCTCCCTGCGACGTGGCAGGGCCACGCCTCAGTCGTCGCTCGTCGCCGCCTAGCATCTGGACCCTTTTGATCGGCCTGGAGTAGCCTGGGGTCGTTTTCGGCAAGTTCTATATTCGGCAACTTTTGTACAGGAGGGACGGGATGATCGAGCTGAAGGGCAAACGGGTGCTGGTGATTGGGGAGCGTGACGGGGTGAGCGGGCCGGCCATTGAGGTGTGCGTCAGGAGTGCGGGGGCCCAGGTCCTGTATGCGGAGACGCTCTGCTTCGTCTGAACCGCCGCGGGGGCCATGGACCTTGAGGGTCAAGGTCGAATCAAGCAGGTCATCGAGCAGGCGGGGCGGGACGACGTGATCGCCGTCCTCGGGGCGAACTCCTCGGCGGCGGTCGAGATGACGGCGCTGACGCTGAAGAGCGGGGATCCGAGCTACGCGGGGCCCCTGGCGGGGATCGCGCTCGGCATTCCCTCGTACCACGTGCTGGAGCCCGAGATCGCCGACCAGTTCGACCGCGCGCTCTACGAGCGCGAGCTGGCGCTGTCCGCCCTGGCCATGGACGTGGCCGAGGTCGTGGCCCCGCTCAAGACGATCCGCGACGCGGCCCCGGTGTAGAATCGGCGTCAGGAGGGACACACCATGGACGACTCCCGGGCGGTGTCCGCGTCGTCATCCGTACGCACGGCCGAGCGCGTCTCGGCCTTCCTGACCAAGGTCTACGGATGGATGTGCATCGGCCTCGGCATCACGGCGGTGGTGGCGTTCGTGGTCGCCGGCTCGCCGGCGCTCGCCCGCATGCTGATGGGCAACCAGCTCGTCTTCTTCGGCCTCGTGCTCGCCGAGCTGGGCCTCGTCTTCTATCTCTCGGCGCGCGTGCAGAGCCTCGAGCCCGGCGCCGCCGCCGGCCTGTTCGTCGCCTACTCGGCGCTGAACGGCGTCACGCTCTCCGTGATCCTGCTCGCCTACACCGGGGCGTCGGTCGGGACGACCTTCGTCGTGACGGCCGGCATGTTCGGCGCGCTGGCCTTCTTCGGGACCACGACGACCCGCAGCCTGGCCGGCGTCAGCCAGTTCTTTTTCATGGGGTTGATCGGCCTCGTGCTCGCCTCGATCGTCGGGATGTTCTGGCACAACGACGCGCTGCAGTTTCTGATCACGGTCGTCGGCGTCATCGTCTTCACGGGGCTCACGGCGTGGGACGCCCAGCGCCTGAAGCAGATGGGGGCGGAGCTGCCCGAGGGCCAGGGTGGGGCCTACGCGATCGTCGGGGCGCTCTCGCTGTACCTGAACTTCGTCAACCTATTTCTCATGCTGCTCCGTCTCCAGGGCCGGCGCGACTAGGAACATGGGGGGCCCCGACATGGCCCCCCATACCCGATCACTGAAATGGGGGCCCCGACATGGCCCCCATACCCCCAACGCTCGCATCGCCCCGGCAAAGCCGGGGCGCTCCTCGATATGGCCCCCCATTTCCCCCCAACGCTCGGACCGCCCCGGCCAAGCCGTGGCGCTCCTCGATACTCCGAAGGGGGGAGCCCGAGCCCGGACCCCTCGTAGTGCGTAGCCCGCTCCTTCCCGGGCTCGGCGACCTGCGCGAGGTCGTCCGGCGGTTCTCCCAGGACGAGGGCTTCCTCCTTGCCTCCGCCCTGTCGTTCGACGTCATCCTGTGCCTGGCGCCCTTCACGCTGATCCTCTTCTCTGCCGCCGGCTTCCTGCTCGCGTCCGGCGAGATCGCCCAGTACGTCTTCGACAGCGCCACCATCCTGGTGCCCGCCTACGGGGGCCAGCTCGCCGCGTTCCTCGTCCTGCTCACGAAAGAGCGCGCGGTGACCGGGCTCGTCGGCGCGGTCAGCCTGGCCGTCGTCGCGAGTCACGTCTTCTCAATCACGCGGACGATCCTCAACCGCGCCTTCCGCGTCCGCGCGCAACGCGGGCTCATCCACGGATTCGTCTTCGACGTGCTGTCCGTGCTCATCGTCGGGTGCGTGGTCGTGGCCGTCGCCCTCGCCGCCCTGGCTCTGGTGGCCCTGCGCGACCTCGCGCACCGCATGGTCCTGCCGCTGCCGCCTTCGGCCCACCTGCACCAGATCCTGTTGCTGCCCGCGATCTACGCGCTCGGCCTCGGCTCGCTCTTCCTCGTCTACCGAACGTTCCCCAACATGCCGGTGGCGGGGCGTGCCGCCGCGGTCGCGACCGTCACGGTGGCGGTGCTGTGGGAGCTGGCGCGCCGCGCCTTCGCCACCTACGTCGACGTGTCCGGGGTCTACGGCCGGTTCTACGGCTCCTTCGGGATCTGGGTGGCCGGTCTCGTCTGGATCTACTACTCTTCGGTCATCTTCGTCCTCGGGGCCGAGCTGGCCGCCGTCCTCACCGAGCGCGGCCGGACCGAGCCGGCGAAGCCGCCGGCCGCCGGGCACGTGTCTCTCGATCCTTCGGCGGCGCGGGGAGGGGACCACATGGCGCTCAAGTACGCGATCGTCGCCATCGTCGCGGTGGCCGTCACCATCTTCGCGCTCCAGAACACCGCGCCCGCCACCGTCCGCTTCATCGCGTGGACGATCGAGCAGGTACCGCTTGCCGCCGTGATCCTCGCCGCCGTCGGCGCCGGCCTGCTCATCGCGGGCGTGCCGCTCGCCGTCTCCCGCCTGCGCGCGGGGGCGCGAGCCCGCCGGCTCGAAGCGCGCGTGCGCGAGCTGGAGGCGGCCGAGCACGACCGCAGGGCCCCCTGACCGCGCGCGCGACCGTCACAGTGATCGAAAGGCTGACCGCCCGCTAAAAGGGGCTTGGCCGTCGGCGATGAGTTGGGTATCCTTGCGGCCATGGACAACCTACCGCTCTCGCCCTATACCGTCCTGGACCTCACCCGCGCCCGCTCCGGCCCCACGGCCGTGCGCCAGCTCGCCGAGATGGGCGCCAACGTCATCAAGATCGAGGCCCGCACCGACATCGAGGGCGACTCGTCGCGGCACGGGTTCGACTTCCAGAACCTGCACCGCAACAAACGCTCGATGACGCTCGATCTGAAGAAGCCCGACGGCGTGGCGATCCTCAAGCGCCTGGTGGCGAAGGCCGACGTGCTCGTCGAGAACTATCGACCGGACGTGAAGCATCGGCTCGGCATCGACTACGAGACGCTGAGCAAGATCAACCCGCGCCTGGTCTACGCCTCGATCTCCGGCTTCGGCCAGAGCGGCCCCTACCGCGATCGCCCGGGCTACGACCAGATCGCCCAGGGCATGGGCGGCCTCATGTCGGTCACCGGCCTGCCCGGCCAGGGCCCCGTCCGCGTCGGCATCCCCATCGCCGATCTGACCGCCGGCATGTTCCTCGCGCACGGCATCACCTGCGCGCTGCTCGAGCGCGAGCGCTCGGGCAAGGGCCAGTGGGTCCACACCTCGCTGCTCGA
>JBGPYK010000505.1:0-2752 GCA_041493245.1 Methylomirabilia bacterium
CTGGAGTTGGACGTTGGGGCGCGGGACCGTTATGGGCGGCTGCTCGCTTACGTGTGGGTGGGCGACGTGATGATCAACGCCGAGTTGGTGCGACGGGGCTATGCCCAGGTCATGACGGTGCCACCGAACGTCCGGTATCAACGGCTCTTCCTCGATCTCCAGCGCGACGCCCGGGAGGCCGGCCGGGGTCTCTGGCGCCGGGCCTGAGCCACCGGCCTCTCAGGGCTTTTCACAGCGGACAGCCTGTGGTGTTGTAACGGGTGGATGAGTCCTCAGGCCTTCGAAGCCCTCGTGAGCGCGCACCACCCGGAGATCCATCGCTATCTCTCGAGGATCAGCGCGCGCTCGAACGAGGCCGACGACCTCTCCCAAGAGACGTTCCTTCGGGCCTACCGCGCGTACCAGGCGCTGCCGGAGGATGCTAACGTCCGCGCGTGGCTCTTCGCCATCGCCACGAATCTCTTCCGCAATCACTTGCGCTCCGAGAAGCGCCGCTCGACAGTCTACGCCGCCGTGCGCGCCACGCGGAGCGAGACCGACGGCGAGGGCCCCGAGGAGGAGACGCTGTTCAAGGAGACCCGCACCCTGATCGAGGACGTGGTCGCTCGGCTGCCCTTCAAGCAGCGCACGGCTTTCACGCTCAGGAAGATTCACGATCTCGACTATGACGCGATTGCTCGTACCCTCGACTGCTCGCCGGACAGCGCGCGCGCTCACGTCTTCCAGGCGCTCCGCAAGATCCGCCAGAGCCTGAACGGGCACGCGCTTCCCGTGACGGAGGTGTCGCGATGAGTCCCAAGCACCCGAACTGCGTGGCCATCGAGGCCGATCTTGTCGCCGCGGCGACGAGAGAGGCGGCGCCGGCGGCGGCGCAGCGGGTCCAGGACCACGTGAATCGCTGCGCGCCCTGCCGCGACGACTTCGGGCGCTACCAGGCGATCGAGGGCGTCGTCGGCCGGATGCGGACGGCGCCTGCGGCAGGCGGCGACGAAGCCCGCGCCCGCGAGCGGCTGGCCGCGCGCCTGCACGAGCTGCGCCGGCGTCTCGTGAGCTACGGCATTTTCTCGTCGCCGCTCGGGCACATCCTCATCGCCCGCTCTGAGGACGGCGTCTCGCTCGTCGAGTATCTGGGCGATGCGCGCGATGTCGGCGCATCGCGGCTCGCGAGGGGCGCCGGCGTCGACGCGATGGAGGACACCGCGGCGCTGGAGGCGTTCTACCACGAGCTGCTCGATTTCCTCGAGGGCCGGCGGACCCATCTCGAATGGCCGCTCGATTTCCGGTTGGCGCGGAGCGACTTCCACCGGTCCGTGCTGCAGGCCACCGCCGCCATTCCCTACGGCGCGGTCCGCTCGTACACCGGCATCGCTTACGAGGTCGGCAAGCCGACCGCGGCGCGCGCCGTGGCGCAGGCCCTGCGCTGGAATCCCCTCCCGATCGTCGTGCCGTGCCATCGCGTGGTGGGCGCGTCGGGCGCGCTCGTCGGCTACGCCGGCAGCAAGGTCGGTCTCAAGCAGCAGTTGCTCGCCGTCGAGGGTGTCCGCACGGTGGCCGGCCTCCGCCTCCCGCGAGACGCGATGTACGTGACGCTCCCGGGCGAGTCAGCGTATTGCCTGCCGACCTGCGGGTGGATCCCGACCGCCGAGCATCGGCACCGCTTCATCTTCTTCGGCGCGCGCGCTCGCGCCGAAGCCGCCGGCCTTACGCCCTGCCCCGACTGCCGCCCCGACCTCCACCCCCTCGCCTCGTAGCCGGCTGCTGAAAAACGCCCATCTGCTTCGTTGGCGCCCTCGGCCGCACGCTCAACGTACAGGGAGTACGCCTCGCGTGCGGCTGTCGGGCGCCGCCTCGCATCTGGACCTTTTTGAGCAGCCTGCGGGTTCGTCCGCATCCTCTAGCAGATCTCCTAACGCGAACTATTCATGATGTTCGCTAGCGTCGGACAGGTTCTGGGGATCTGTAGGGCGGGGGCTTGTCCCCCCCCGGCGCCATCTCTCATAGGTCAGCGAGCGGCGGGGGACAAGCCCCCGCCCTACACGAACATCGATCGCCTCCCACGACCCATCAACCTGCCGCATCCGTGCGATCGTTCATGAATTTTCCGACGGTTTCACGTGAGACTCCCTGCGGTGTCATACCGGGCAGAGGAGGTTGCGATGCGCACACTGTTCCGACGCTTCAAGACGATGATCGCGAAGACGACCGCGCGGCTGTCCCAGGCCGAAGCACGACGACAGTCCCCGCCCGTGCTCGACCGCGCGGACATCAATCGGCTGCTCAGGGGACGCGAAGGCCGGTGGAGGCTCCTGTGCTGACGGTGGCGACCGTGCTGGCCGTGCTGGTGCTTCCGCTGGCAGCCGTGACGGTCCTGCTTCTCGTCGTTGGGCGCGTCCAGCGCGCGCGCGAGGCGGAGATCGGCCGCCAGGTGAGCGTGACGGACGCGATTCACGCCGAGCTGGGCGCCGTGGTGTCGCCGGTCGTGAAGCGGCGCTTCGGCCGGGGGTGGCGGGTTGAGATCGCTGTTCCCTTCGAGCGGCCGGCGATCGTGGGACGCGTCGTCGCCATCGCGCATGCGGCGCTGCTCCGCGCCGACGCGAGGTCGGCGGCGCAGGTCGAGGTTGTGCTCACGGCCCAAGAGATTCAAGTGCAGCGAGCGAACGTCAGACGGCTCAACTCAGCGGCCGCGGCGCCGCCGGCAACGAGCGAGCGGGAGGTGATGGCATGGACGGGCACGAATACATCACGGGCAAGC
>JBGPYK010000347.1:0-3804 GCA_041493245.1 Methylomirabilia bacterium
CAAGTTCGACCCGGAGAGCACCGTGCCGGTGCCCGCGGGAAGCTACGTCATCCACTACGGGGGGAAGATCCACTACGACGGCGCCAAGGATGGGGAGACCATCATCCAGGTCTGGGGCATGGGGCCGGCGACGGCCACGCCGGCCGAGAAGCGCTGATCCCTTGCCCGAGCGCGAACCCGCCGGCTGCTCAAACAGGTCCAGATGCGAGGCGGCGCCCGCCGGCCGCACGCGAGGCGTACTCCCTGTACGGTGAGCGTGTGGCCAAGGGCGCCAATTGTCGAGCCTCTGAAGGGTCGGCTCGGCCGTCGGACGGCCTCACCTCCGACGACCACGCAGATGGGCCTTTTTCAGCAGCCTGCGAGGGTTTCGCGGACGACGCGGGCGACGATGGTGGCGGGGTAGCCGCGGCGGAGGAGGTGGTCGCGGAGGCGGGCGGCGGCGCGGGCTGGCTCAGCGCGGCGGAGGGACGGAAGCCGGCGCTCGGCGACGGCGCGGGCCCGGTCGAGCGTGTGGGCGCTCGTGAGCGTGCCGAGCGCGGCGTCGATCAGGGGCGAGGCGACGCCGCGCGCGCGCAGCTCCGCGCGCAGGCGCGCGGCGCCGTAGCCGCGCGCCGAGCGCGTCTCCACCCAGTAGCGGGCGAAAGCGGCGTCG
The DNA here is from genome assembly GCA_041493245.1 of Methylomirabilia bacterium. Taxonomy (GTDB): domain Bacteria; phylum Methylomirabilota; class Methylomirabilia; order Rokubacteriales; family CSP1-6; genus DATHGT01. The sequence goes on from JBGPYK010000347.1 coordinate 653, forward strand.
TCCAGGTGGCCGCGCGCGGCGAGATCCGTGACGACATCGGCGGCGACGTCGGGCGGCGCGCCGCGGCGCCGCAAGCGGCGGGTCAACTCGGCGCGCGTCCAGGCGCGGCGAGAGAGGAGGTCGGCGGCCACGAGCCGGGCGCGGCGGGTGTCGAGCGGCGGCGTGGGCGCGGCTATTTTCGGCTGAACGGGCTCGGGGCGCGCGGCTTGGGCGGCCCCTCCGCCGTCTTCGGCTGCTCGGTCTCGAAAGTCAGCTCGCCCGTCGAGAAGATGCCCCGCACCTTGAGGTCGAAGTCGTCGGGGCTCGACGCGCTTTCCTTCGCCGTCTCGTAGGCGATGACGCCGTCCCGATAGAGCTTCAGCAGGCACTGGTCGAAGCTCTGCATGCCGTACTGCGAGGCCCCCTGGACGATGAACCCGGGGATCTCGGGCGTGCGCTTTGCCTCCCGGATGCATTCGCGGATGACCGCCGTCCCGATCATCACCTCGACGGCGGGCACGCGCCCCTCCCCGCCCAGGCGTGGGATGAGCCGCTGGGAGACGACGCCCTGGAGGACGGCGGCGAGCTGGTCGCGGATCTGCTGCTCCTGGTACGGGGGGAACATTCCCACGATGCGATTGACCGTCTCCGCCGCGTTCAGGGTGTGCAGCGTGCCGAGCACGAGGTGACCCGTCTCGGCCGCATGCAGGGCGACGGCCATCGCCTCGGGATCGCGCATGTCGCCGACGAGGATCACGTCGGGATCTTCGCGGAGTGCTGCGCGGAGCGCGGTCGCGTAGTTGGGAGAGTCGTGCCCGATCTCGCGCTGGCTGAACACGCAATTGACATCGTCATGGATAAACTCGACGGGATCTTCGATCGTGATGATGTGGTCGTTCCGGTTGCGATTCATGTAGTCGATCATCGCGGTCAGCGTCGTCGACTTGCCTGCACCGGTGATGCCCGTCACGAGCACCATCCCGCGGCGCGCCATGGCCAACCGGGCGAGCACGGGCGGCAGGCCCAGCTCCTCGAACTGCGGGCTCTTCGAGGCGATGACGCGCATGACGGCTCGGATGGCGCCGAGCGCCAGGAACATGTTGACCCGGAAGCGGCCGAAGTTGGGAACGGTGTAGCCGAAGTCGACCTCCCGGCCGTCCTTGAGCTGCGTGTACATCCGTTCGGGCAGGATCTGCCGGGCGGCCGTGTCCATGAAGTCGCCGGTGACGGGCCCCAGGTCGGTCTGGGGCTCGAGTCGTCCGTTGATCCGCAGGACAGGCGGCGCGTCGGGCTTGAGGTGGACGTCGGACGCGCCGCGCTCGACAGCGGCGGCCAGGAGCGCGTCGAGTTCCATACCCGCGGCGACCTACTTGATCGGCGCCGGCACCCGCAGCCCCAGCGCCTCGCGGATCTTCGCCTCGAGGTCGGCCAGCGTGCTGGGATTTTCCTGCAGCCAGCGCTTGGCGTTCTCGCGACCCTGGCCGATCCGCTCGTTCTTGTACGTGTACCAGGTGCCGGATTTCTCGATGATCGCCTGCTCCACGCCGGCGTCGAGCACGGTGCCGGCCTTGGAAATGCCCTCGCCGTAGATCATGTCGAACTCCGCCTCCCGGAAGGGCGGCGCGAGCTTGTTCTTCACGACCTTGGCCTTGGTCCGCACGCCGAGCGACTCCGTCCCCTGCTTGATGGCGTCCTGCCGTCGCATGTCGATGCGGATGGAGGCGTAGAACTTCAGCGCGCGGCCACCGGGTTGGGTTTCGGGCGAGTTGTGCACGACCACCCCGTCGACCAGGTAGGTGTGGTTCCCTTCGATCGCGAGGTCGAAGCGGTGGCTGACACGCCCGGCGGGCTTGACATAGCGATTCGTCACCTGACCGGCGACGGCGCGGCGGACCTCCTCGCGGACGGTCACGAGATCCGGGTGCCAGCCGAAGCGTCCGCGCTGGCTCGGGTGCAGCTTGTAATCCATCGAGGGATGCAGGTACGGGGCGATCAAGGCGTGCAGCCGGGCCGTCTGCGCCGAATCGAACCAGAACCTGCGGCCGTCGTCTCGCGGGCGCCCGATCTCCAACCGCTCGAACATCGTCTGGACTCGACCACGGGACTCCGTTGACAGCGCCTTGTTGTACAGGACGGCCTTGCCCTTGCCCCAGCGGGCGTACGATCCCATGAAGGACCCGTCGTCCGCGTACCAGACGGCCAGGCCCCGCGCGTCCAGCCGCCCGAGGACGGCGTCCGTCGCGATCCTGACGCCACCTTCCCCGTAGTATTGCCCCCAGAGATCGGCGAGCGCGGGCATCGCGATCGTATCGAAGCCGAACCCGTTGCCTGTGCGCTTGACGGCGCTCGAGAACGGCTGAAGCATGGTGTGCTTCCATTCGAGGTAGCCCTTCTGAGCCTCCCCGTGGCCGAGGCGGAAGTGCGCCGCGTGCACGCCGACCTTCCGGATCGAGCCGTCACCGAACGCGCCGCCGAGGACGAGCTGCCACTGGTCGTCCGTGAGGACGTAGTCCTTGACGCCGACGAGCACCTCGTCGCCGATCTGGAGGTCCTGCGCCCTGACCCGTCCGCGAGGAGTAAGGATGACGTGATTCTCGGTCGCCGCGAAGTGGTGACGGCCGGAGGGGCCGCCCTCCACCTCGAACTGCAGGAAGCTGGACGTCGGGCCATTGTCGAACCAGTTCACGATGCGACGCGGCTCGATACGCCCCGTCGTCGGATCGTACGAGAGGACGTTGAGCGGCAACCGCTGGTTAACGATCTTCCCGATCTTCTCGCTCCGTCCATCGGCCAGCGTCACACGCGTGGAGTAGTGCATGCAGCCAAACATGACGCCGATCTTTTCGCGGATCTGGTTGATGAAGATCATGACGGTGCCGGAGCGCGAGATGGCCGCGGTGAGCTTGCGCAGGGCCTGGGACATGAGGCGCGCCTGCAGACCCGGCAGCGAGTCGCCCATGTCGCCGTCCAGCTCGGCGCGCGGGACGAGCGCCGCGACGGAGTCGACCACGATCACGTCCACGGCGTTCGAGCGGATGAGCGTCTCGGCGATCTCGAGGGCCTGCTCGCCGGTGTCCGGCTGGGAGATGAGCAGCTCGTCCGTGTTGACGCCGAGCTTCCTGGTGTAAATGGCGTCGAGGGCGTGCTCGGCGTCGATGAAGGCGGCGATCCCA
>JBGPYK010000425.1:0-3288 GCA_041493245.1 Methylomirabilia bacterium
ACCTTGGTGCAGTTGAAGACGCCGTCGAGGTTGATCGAGAGCACCTTCCGCCACGACGCGTGGTCCATCTTGACGAAGGTCTTGTCCGAGTTGATGCCCGCATTGTTGACCAGGATATCGAGGTGCCCGAATTCCTTGAGCACGTTCTGCGCCATCCGGAAGGTGTCGGGAAAATCGCTGACGTCGGCCTGGGCGGGCATGGCCCGCCGCCCCATCTTCGTGATGCTGGCGATGACGTCGCGCGCGGCCGCCTCGCTGGAGACGTAGTTGACCGCGACATCGGCGCCCTCCTCGGCCAGGGCCAGGGCGATGGCGCGCCCGATGCCGCGCGATCCTCCGGTGACGAGAGCGGTGCGGCCGGTGAGCTTCATGGAGATTCCTCCTGAAGAGAATCAGGGCACTCAATATAGCATCGCGATCCTTGTCGGGCTTGACGCGGGGTGTTAAACTCCGCGCGCATGGCGTACGTCATCAAGCGTTACTCGAATCGAAAGCTCTATGATACCCAGGAGAGCCGCTACGTCACGCTCGAGGAGATCGAGGAGATGATCCGCGGCGGCCGGGAAGTCTCCGTCGTCGACGCCGCCACCGGCGAGGACCTCACCTCCGTCACCCTGGCCCAGATCATCCTCGAGCACGAGCGTAGCCATCGCGGCACCCTGCCCACGGGGTTTCTCCACCAGCTCATCAAGCACGGCGAGGCGTGGCAGGACTTCGTGCAGCGCTCGATGCGATCCAGCCTGGAGGGAGTCGTCGGAAGTCAGCGCGAGATGGACCGGGTGTTCCGGGAGTGGTCGAGCCGGGCGGGGTGGGGACCGCCGGGCGGTGGCGAGGTCAAGCGCGAGAGCGCGGAGCCGGACGCCGAGCGCCTCCGTGAGGAAGTCTCGTCGCTGCGCGAGCGGCTCCGCGCTCTCGAAGAGCGCCTGGAGAAGCGCCGGGGCGAGCGGAAGTGACGCCCGCTCAGGCCCGGGCGTAGATCTCCTTCGTCTTCGTCACGGCATCCGCCAGCGTCGCCTGGATGCCCTTGCCCGCCTGCTCGGCCGTCGCCTGCAACCGCTCCGCGGTGCGCGTCAGGGTCTGCACGTTCTCCTCGGCCGTCCGGAACGCGGCCTGCGGCGCTCCCGCGCCCTCGGCCAACGCCTTCACGCTGTCCATGGCCTTGATCTGCAATTCGCCGTAGAGCCGGAGTCCTTCCTTGGCGGCGCTGGAGCTGAACTCCACCCATTCGCTCATTACGCGCTGGTTAGCATCGGCCCACACGCTCATCGTCTCGAGGGTCTTGCCGGTGAACTGGCTCCACATCTCCTGAACCCGCGCTGCGTCGTCCATCGTCGTCCTCCTGGTTCTGAGTGTTGCAGCCGCCTGGGGGCTGCCGATAGCGGTACTGTAACGCACCGCGTTAGTATGGTCAAGGGGAAATTATCGCGGTGCGTTATGGTGAGCGTGGTATCGTCGCGAAACTCCTGACAACACGTACTTTCTGCCTCCCGCCCTCGCGCGAAGGAGGAGGACGTCATGGCCCAAGACACGCTGGCGCGGATGTTCTGGAGCCGGGTGGAGCAAAGCGGCGATCGGCCGGCCCAGCAGTTCAAGCAAGGCGGCGCCTGGAAGACGATCACGTGGCGTCAGGTCGGAGAGACCGTGCAGGAGCTGGCACTGGGCCTGATCGCCCTCGGCCGCCAGAAGGGCGAGGCGGTGGCGTTGCTGTCCTCGAGCCGCGCCGAGTGGGTCCAAGCGGACTTCGCCATCCTGAGCGCGGGCTGCATCACGGTGCCGATCTACCCCAGCTATCCACCACACCTTATTGCCTACGTCGTCAACGACTCCCAAGCGAAGACGCTGATCGTCGAAGACGCGATGCAGCTCGCCAAGGCGCTCGAGGCCCGGGCGAAGATGGACGGGCTCGAGCAGATCGTCGTGATGTCGGGGTACGACGCGCCCCAGCCGCCCGAGACGGTGCTGACGTGGGAGACGCTGCGCCGCCTCGGCCGCGAGCATCGGGCCGCCCACCAGAGCACGCTGGCCGAGCGGGTAGCGTCCACCACGCCAGAGGACGTCGCGACGATCGTCTACACGTCGGGCACGACGGGACCGCCCAAGGGCGTGGTGCAGACGCACGGCAACCATATGGCCGCCCTTCGAGCGAGCCATCAGGCCAACCCGGTGCAGGAGGGCTGGATCCATCTCCTGTTCCTGCCGCTGGCCCATTCGTTCGCCCGGCTGGAGTCGTTCCTGGGCCCGCACGAGGGGCTGACGACCGCGTTCGCCGAAAATCTCGACAAGGTCGGCGACAACCTCAAGGAGGTCCGGCCGCACTTCATCTGCAGCGTGCCGCGCGTCTACGAGAAGGTGTACGGAAAGATTCTCGGCGGCGTGGAGGCCGGCTCGCCGCTCAAGAAGCGGATCTTCCACTGGGCGATGGACGTCGGGCGCGAGGTGAGCCGCCGCCAGCGGGCCGGCCAGCCCGTCGGGGGCGCCCTGGCCCTCAAGCGGAACCTGGCCGACCGGCTCGTGTTCGAGAAGCTGCATGCCGCGCTCGGCGGGCGGCTGCGCTGGGCCGTCTCGGGAGGCGCGCCACTCTCGCCCGAGATCGCCGAGTTCTTCCATGCCGCGGGCATCCTCATCCTCGAGGGGTATGGGCTCACCGAGACATGCCCGGCGCTCACCTTCAACGGTCCGACGCGGTTCAAGTTCGGCTCGGTGGGGCAGGCGCTTCCGGGGGTCGAGCTGAAGATCGCGTCCGATGGCGAGATCCTCGCGCGCGGCCCGAACATCGCCACGCGGGGGTACTACAAGCAGCCCGCGGCGACCGCCGAGGTCTTCGAGCCGAGCGGCTGGTTCCACACGGGCGACATCGGGCACCTCGACGACGAGGGGTTTCTCCACATCACGGACCGGAAGAAGGACCTGATCGTCACCGCCGGCGGCATGAACCTCGCCCCGCAGAACATCGAGAACATCCTCAAGACGGATCCCTTCATCAGCCAGGCGGTGGTCCACGGCGACAAGCGCCCGTACCCCGTGGCGCTGATCACGCTGAACCCCGAGGAGCTGGCGAAGTTCACGCGCGAGCACGGGATCATCGCGACCGATCCGGCCGTCGTCGTCAAGCACCCGACGGTCGTGGGGCGGGTGGCGCGGATCGTGGAGGAGAAGAACACGCAGTTGCAGTCCTACGCCAAGATCAAGAAGTTCGCGATTCTCCCCCACGACTTCACTCAAGAGGGTGGGGAGCTGACGCCGACGCTCAAGGTCAAGCGCAAGGTCGTGGCCGACAAGTACCGCGAG
>JBGPYK010000263.1:0-4533 GCA_041493245.1 Methylomirabilia bacterium
CCATCGCGCCGCGCCGCCAGCTCCCGATACGCGACGCGATCAGTCCCGCTCGACGAGGCGAGAAGGTGCTCGCGGCGGTCCTCGATCCACTTCACGGGGACGCCCGTCTTCATCGCGCAGACTGCGATCAGCGCGATGTAGGGGTAGATGCTCGACTTGATGCCGAAGCTCCCGCCGATGTCGGGCGGCACGATGAAGCGCATCTTGTTCTCGGCCAGGCCGAGAACACGGGCCGTCAGCGGGTGCATGATGAACGGTCCCATGAAGTTCGACCACACCGTGAGCACGCCGTCGAGCCCGTCCCAGCGCGCGATGATCCCGTACGTTTCGATCGGCGTCGAGCTGTACTTGGGGAACCTGAAGCGCTCCCGGATGACGATGTCGGCGTCCGCGAAGGCGCCATCGGGATCCCCGTACACAAGGCGCCGGTGGCCGGCGAGGTTCGAGCCGACCGCCTCGTGCAGGATCGGCGCGCCCGGCTCCAGCGCGCGCTCAGGATCGACCACCACGGGCAACGGCTCGTAGCGCACGACCACCGCGTCGGCCGCGTCCTCGGCCAGGTAGCGATCGCGCGCGACGACGACGGCCACCGGCTCGCCGACGAACCGGGCCTTGTCGGTCGCCGCGCAGTAGTAGTGCACGGGCGCGGTGACGCCGACCGAGAAGGGCTTGGTCGACTTCGCGACGTCCTCGCCTGTGATCACGCCGACGACGCCCGGCATGGCGAGTGCCTGCGCCACGTCGTAGCCGAGGATGCGCGCGTGCGCGTGCGGCGAGCGGACGATGGCAGCATGGCAGGCGTTGGCGACGGGGGGGTGGTCGTCGATGAAGGTCCCCCGCCCCGTCAGGAGCCGCGCGTCCTCGACGCGCTTGATCGGCCGCCCGATCCAGCCCCCTACCGGAGCGGAATTCCCTCGCAAAGTGCGCACATTCTCACCATCCGCTCCCAATCTTGTCAAGCCGCGGACCGCCCCAGGCCGATCAAAACGGTCCAGATGCTAGGCGGCGAGGAAGCGGCGACTGAGGCGTACGCCGCGTACGCCGCAGGGAGCCGCGACCGAGCCAACGACGCAGATGGGCCGTTTTCATCGGCCTGCCTAACCGCGTCCCTGGAACACGTCGAACGAGAGCACCGTCACGCGGTATTTCGGTGCCTTCTCCGCCACCGGCACCTCGAAGTACACGCGGCGGCCGGGAAGCACCTGGCCACTGACGTAACCGATCTGGGTGCTGACAACGGCGTCGGCGGCGTCGAGGGCCTCGACGCGTAGGCGGACGTCCCGCACGCCAAACCCGAACTGGCTGGTGAGGTATCCACTCACCACCGGCCGGCCGCGCCGCTCGCCCACTTCCGACTCAACGGTGAAGTAGCGCTCGGTCCCATAGATCCCGTAGCTCTGCGCCCCGCTGATCGACGGCGATACGGTCGTGAGCATCAGCGCCGCGGCGAAGACTGCCGCTCCTCGTCTCCCTGTCTTCATGTCGATCCTCCTTGTCGGGCTCCCGCTTGCCCCGTCTCTCAGGCAGAGACATGGGCTCGTGGTTAGTGCGGCTGGGCGCGCTGGTAAATGAGGCGGAGACCGTGCAGCTTGAGGTCGGGGTTGACGTGCTCGATCGAGCGCGCGACGTCCGCGATGAGCGGGGCGAGGCCGCCGGTCGCGATGACTTTCGGCGCGCCGCCCATCTCGATCTTCATCCGCTCGACGAGGCCGTCGACGAGCCCCGCGTAGCCGTAGACGACACCGGACTGGATGTTGGTGACCGTGTTCCTCCCGATCGCCTCCTTGGGCCGCACCAGCTCGACCCGGTAGAGGCGCGCCGCGCGGGTCAGGAGCGCGTCGACGGCGACCGCGATGCCGGGAGCGATCGCGCCTCCGATGAACTCACCGCGCGTGTTGACGCAGTCGAACCGTGTCGCCGTCCCCAGGTCGACGACGATGAATGGCGCTCCGTACAGCGCCTCGGCGGCGACGACGGCCACGATGCGGTCGGGGCCGACCTCGCCGGGGTTGTCGACGGCGAGCGCAATCGAAGTGTCGACACCGGCCTCGACCGAGAACGCGGTCGCCCCGAAGTACTGCTCGGCCATGCGCTCGAGCGCCTGCTGCACGGGCGGGACGACGTTGGAGATCGCGACGCCCTCGATATCGCGCGGCCCGATGCCTCGCGTGCGAAGGAGGGTTTCCGTGAAGACGCCGTACTCGTCGGCCGTCTGCTCGCGGCGCGTCGTGAGCTGCCAGGAGACGAGCAGGCGATCGCCCTCGCACACGCCGATCTTCGTGTTGGAGTTCCCGACGTCAATGACCAGCAGCATGGCCCCATCCTACGCTAGTCCCTCGGAGGGCGGCTACGCCCCCCTTCCAACAGGCTGCTCGCGTGAACTATTCAGGATCGATGTTCGCTGGCGTCGGACAGGTTCTGTGGATCCGTAGGGCGGGGGCTTGTCCCCCGCCGGCGCCATCTCTCATCGGTCAGCGAGCGGCGGGGGGGCATGGGGGCCATCTCGGGGCCCCCCATGTTCCTAAACGCCGTCGAGCCGGTCGCGCAGCGCGACCACGTCGCCGATCACCGCCACGACCGGTGGCTCGAGGTCGGCGCCGGCGGTCCCCCGGGCGAGGTCGTCGAGCGTCGTGGTCACCGTGCGCTGGGCCTCCGTCGTTCCGCGCTCGACGAGTGCCGCCGGCGTCTGGGGATCGCGCCCGTGGGCGATCAGCTCGCGCGCGATCCAGCGGAGATTCGCGAGCCCCATGAGAACGACGATGGTGTCGACGGCGCCCGCCAGGCGACCCCACTGGACGGGCGGCGAGCCACCACCGCCGTCCGGGTGCCCGGTGACCACCGCGAAGGACGACGCGACGCCGCGGTGCGTGAGCGGGATGCCGGCGGCGGCGGGGACGGCCACCGCGGAGGTCACGCCGGGCACGACCTCGAACGGGATCCCCGCCTCGGCGAGCGCCAACGCTTCTTCGGCACCGCGGCCGAAAACGAATGGATCGCCGCCCTTGAGCCGAACGACGCGACGTCCCTGACGCGCTTCGGCGATCAGCAGCGCGTTGATCGCGTCCTGGGGAAGCGCGTGCACTCCGCACGCCTTGCCCGCGAAGACCAGGCGGGCGTCGGGCGGCGCCTCGTCGAGGAGCTTGGGATGGACCAGACGGTCGTAGACCACGACCTCTGCGCCGCGCAGGAGGTCGCGCCCGCGCACGGTGATGAGCCCGGGATCGCCCGGGCCCGCGCCGACCAGCGCGATCTCACCGACATGGGGTGCCCCGAAATGGCCCCCCAACCCCCCCAACGCTCGGCACGCCCCGGCGGAGCCGTGGCGCGCCTCGATCCGGCTCCCTATACCCTCCGCCGCCCGGACCGACGCTCGGACCGCGGAGCCGTGGCGGTCCTCGATACTCCGACAGGCTCCCAAACGCTCGAGCAGCCACGCCCGCGCTTCGTCACGCCGGCCTTCGCCGACGAGCCGCCGCAGATCACCGCCGAGTGCTCGCGCCCAGCTCTCCGCATCCGCCCGGCGGCCACGGGCGCGGAGCTCGCGCCGCACGCCCGCGACGATCTCCGCGAGCGCGGCGTAGTCGGGCGTGAGGAGCCGCTCGATCTCCTCGCGCACGGCCCGAGCCAGCGCGGGGCTGGCGCCGCCCGTCGCCACGGCGACGAGCAGCGGGCCGCGCCGGAGCACCGAGGGCAGGAAGAAATCGCAGTGCGCGGGATCGTCGGCCGCGTTCACCCACACGCCACGCCGCCGTCCCTCCCGCGCGACGGCCGCCGCAACGCGCCGATCACCGGTCGCAACGAAGGCCAGCGTGCAGCCGACGAGATCCCCCCGCCGGTAGCGTCGGCGCGCGTGGCGGATGCGTGCGTCGCGGACGAGTGCCGCGAGCGCGGGCGTCAGCGTCGGGCTGACGACGGTGACCGAGGCGTCGGCCGCGAGCAGGCCCTCGACCTTGCGCTCGGCGACGGCGCCGCCACCGACGACGAGGCAGGCGCGACCCGCGAGGTCGACGACCAGCGGATAGGCCGCCACCCTCACACCTCCCCGCCGATATGCTTCGGGGTCATGGACTGAAAATACATTTCCCGATCGGGATTGTCAAGAGTGCGTATGTTTAGCGTTGGCTCAAAACAATTAAATGAAGTAATACGATTATTTAAAGGCCTGAGTGTGATACGGAACATCCGAGCGGCTCAAGCTAGCGGCTCGAGCGTTCAGGGGGCTAACAGAAGGTTCAACTTGGCGGGCAGAAACCACGAGGGGTTACGTGGGGATTCGGGGCCTGTTGTACTACGGACGCGGCCTTGACGGGGCCGGGTGGCCGCGCGATAAATAGCGCACCATGACAAACCTACTCCTCCTCCTGCTCCTGCTCCTCGCGGTGCCCTCCGTCGCGCCGGCGGCGTCGCCCGGGACGATCGTCATCGCCCAGGGCGTCGATCCCAGCACCCTCGACATGATGAACCAGCAGGAGACGCCCGCCAGCAACGTCGGCGTGCAGATCTTCGACACCCTCCTCGAGCGCGACCAGGACC
>JBGPYK010000148.1:0-6153 GCA_041493245.1 Methylomirabilia bacterium
CATCTGGACTGTTTGACATGGGGGCCCCCCCCCGGGCCCCCAAACCACCACCCACGGGGGCCCCCCCGCCCGCCGGGGGCGGGCGCGCGACACCCCCAAGGCGCGAGGGACAACAGGGGCGCCGCCGGGGGGCCGCGGGGGGGGCGCGCGGGGTGCGCGGGCGTGCTCCGCGGGTGGGGGGGGTTGGGGGGGCCTGGGGGGGGCCCCCCATGTTCTAGTAGCCATATCGCGCCCCCAATCTTGCTACACGCGGGGGATGCGGGGAGGCGTGGCGGTTCCCGCCGACAGGATGATCCGAATGCCTTCTTCCACGCTGAGGCCGGTGGGGATGATGTCCACGCGGGGAACGACGACGACGTCACCCAGGTACAGGTTGTTGGTGGGCACGAAGACGGTCGCCATCTCGTGCTTGCCGTCCACCGTCTCCAGGAGTACCTCGCTGGTGACGAAGCCGAACGCATATCCGCCCTCGCGCGGATGCTGCACGAGCACCACCGCCTTGAAGCCGCTGCGCCGCTCGGGCGAGAACGCGTCGATCAGCATCTTTACTGACGGATAGAGCCGGCCGAAGACGGGTACCTTGGCCAGAATCGTGTCGCCGACGGCGAGCACGCGCCGGCCCACGACGTTCCGCGCGATGGTCCCCATCAGGAGGATGATGGCGATGGCCGTGAGAAAGCCCAGCCCGGGCACGGGACGCCCGAACAGCCGCTCGTACATCGGGCCGAAGATGTCGTCGATCTTGCTCCAGAAGACCCAGAGGATCCAGGCGGTGGCGATGGCGGGAACGGTGACGAAGAAACCGGTGATGAATCGCACCTTGAGCCGATTCCTCAGGCGGGACAACATGACCATCGACTCATGACACCATACACGAGAGGAGCCGTCAAGAAACGCCGCCCGGTGACGCGCCCACGGGCGTTCGTGACGGGCGGCGCGGTGCGCCTCGGACGGGCGATCGCGCTCGCGCTGGCGCGCGCGGGCATGGACGTGGCCATCGGCTACCACCGCTCGGCCCGCGACGCGCGCCGGACCGTGCTCGAACTGGAGGCGTGCGGCGTCCGCGCCGCCGCCCTCCCTGCCGACCTCGCGGATCCCGCCGCCGCACGGCGCCTCGTGCAGGGGGCGGCCCGCGCGCTGGGCGGCCTCGACGTGCTCGTCAACAACGCGGCGGTCTTCCACCGCACCCCGTTCCGGAGGACGACGCCCGGCCAGTACGACACGCTCCTCGACGTCAACCTTCGCGGCGCCTTCTTCTGTTGCCAGGCGGCGGCGGCCCTCATGCGGCACGGCGGCCACATCGTCAACATCGGCGACGTCGCACCGGACCGTGCCTGGCCGGGCTACATCCCCTACACGCTCTCGAAGGCCGGCATCGCGGCCCTGACCCGCGGGCTGGCCGTGGCGCTCCGGGCGCAGGGGATCGCCGTCAACTGCGTCGCCCCGGGCGCCGTCCTGCGGCCGGAGGGCTTCGCCCTGGCGCGCTGGAACGCGGTGACGCGCGGCCACGCGGGCACCCCGGAGGACGTCGCGGCCGCCGTCCACTTCTTCGCCACCTGCCCGCCTTACATCACCGGCCAAGTGCTCCGAGTGGATGGCAGTGCGACCGGCAGTGCGAGTTGAGCCGCGTCCGCGGCGAGACGAGCGGTGAAATGATCGTAAATCGTGCGAGTTGAGCCGCGCGCGCGGCGAGACGAGCGGTGAAATGATCGAACATCGTGCGAGGTGAAGTGCGGCGAGACGAGCGGTGAAACGATTGCGACGCGAACTACGAATTCCTGATTCGGGACACTATGGCGAGGCGATGCCGCCGCCGCGCATCACACGGAGGAAGTCGACGAGCGACGTGAAGCGCATGAACGCGTTGTGGCGCTTCTCGTCGCCGATCGTGGACGTCGAGCCGCCGTAGTTGTGGCCCGGCAGCAGCACGGTCGCGTCGGGCAGCGCGGCCAGCCGCTGGGTGAGCGAGTAGTACATCTCGGTCGGGTCGCTCCCGGGCAGGTCGGTGCGCCCGCAAGCCCTGATGAACAGGGTATCGCCCGAGACGAGCCGGCCGTCGACGAGGAAGCACTGCGAGCCCGGCGTGTGTCCCGGCGTGTGCAGGAAGGTCAGGCTCAAGCGGCCGACCTGGAGCGTGTCGTGGTTGTCGACCTTCACGAGGTCGGAGCCGAAGCCCCGGAGAAACTCCTGCTCGGCCTTGTGGACGTAGACCTTTGCGGGGACGCGGGCGAGCAGTTCCTCGACGCCTGGGATACGCCCCGGCATCCCCCAGGACTCGAGGCTTCCACCGACGTGATCCTGGTGCGTGTGCGTGACCAGCGCGCCCGTAATGGTCATGTCGTCGGCCCGGGCCGTGTCGACGATCGTGTCGATTTCCCAGGCGGGATCGACAACCACGCACTGGCGCGCTACCGGGTCGCCAACCAGGTAGACGAAGTTCTGCATCGGGCCGAGTTCCATCTGCTTGAGATAGATCGCGTCGTCCACTCAGCCCTTGAGGTCGTCGACCGACTTGGGCAGCCCGTCCACCTGCTTGGGGTCGGCCGCGTAGATCGCGGGCGCGTGGCGGGTCTTGAGGTACAAGCGGTCGGCGTCCTGCTTGCCGAAGAGCACCGCGCCGATCTCGGTGCCGTCGGCTCGGAACAGCGCGACCTGGAGGCTCGGCGCGTCGAGCCCGTACTTCGCCGGCTCCTCGCCGCCGGGCACCACGAGATCCTTCCACTTCAGACCGCGCAGGGTGTAGAGCAGGTCCTCGACCTTACCGCTGCGCGCGGCGGCCTTCGCCGGCTCGATGACGCGCCAGTCGCTGTCGCCGCTCCGCTCGAGCACGAGCCGCTGGCTCCCCACCGTCACCTGCACGCGCTTGACGTCTTTGGGCTCGAGGCCGGAGAGCACGGTGTGGTCGCGCAGATCCATGACGGAGCGGCCGACCTCGCCCAACGCCTTGCCATCCACGAGGGTGACGGGCCCGCGCCCGGCGACCGCCGCGTACGCCATCGCCTGTCCGCCGCGCCGCTCCGATGAGGGTGCCAAGATCAGGGTTTTCCCGCCAGCGGCGTCGGTCAGGGTGACCTTCACCTCGGGCCGCGCCAGGAAGCGCGCGATCCCGCTCGCGTCCTCGCTGAGGAAGCCCTGGGCGCGCAGGCCCCGCACCTTGGAGAGAACACTGCCCACCTCGACCTGGTCGGCGGGGAGCGTGTGGGGGGCGGTGATGCGCCACTTGTCGTTCTCACGCACGAGCGTGACGGGGCCGCGCGGGCTCTCGATGTCCAGCCGGGTGAGCTTGTCCCGATCGAACTCGACGACGATCTTGCTGCGGACGGCGGCGACGTTCTTGGGCAGCGAGGTCCACACGTCTTCGGGGAGGAGCAGCACCGACGACTCCCCCGCCCGCAGGGCGTAGACGCCCTTCTTGGTGGCGTCGACCTTGCCGACGAGGAGCCCGCGTGTCGCCCGGTCCTTGTCCTTGCCCGTGTGGACGGTCACCCGCAGGGGACGCTCGAGGCCGTAGGGCTCGAGCGAGGACGGTGCCTCCGCCACGAATTCTTTCACCTTGGCCGCGCCGAGCTTCTCGAGGAAGTCGCCCACGGTGTCGCCGTCGGCGGGCAGCGCGACGGGCCGCGTGAGCCTCCACCCGCCGTCCGCGGTTTCGAGCGCCAGCGCGTCGTCGCGCGTGACGACGTCGAGTCCCGTGACGTCCTTCCTGTCGAAGGCGAGGATGGCCTTGTCGCGGAAGTCGGCGACGGGCCGGGTGGCGTCGCGGAGCACGGAGTCGGGCACGACGAAGACGTTGGGCTTGTCGCGCTCGCGCGCGTACACCCACACGCCCGTAGGGTTCTTGGCGCCGAGGGCGAGGCCGAGTTGCTTGCCGTCCTTGAGCGTGAGGGTCAGCTCCGCCGCGGGCTTGTCGAGGCCGAACTCCGCAAGCGAGGCCGGTGCCGCCACGATCTCGCGGTCGATCTTGGCGGTCAACACGTTGGTGATGACCTCCTCGACAGGCCCGCGGTCGCCCCGCGCCCGCACGGGCGCGACCATCTGCCAGGCATCCCCCTCGCGCTTCAGCTCGACGGACTCGGCAGGACGCTTCAGCGTGACCTGCGTGACATCCTGCAACTCCGCCGTAAACACCCGCCCCTTGCGACTCTCAACCTTCTCCCGGTCAGGCGCCCAGCGAACCTCGTAGAGATAGTAGAAAGCACCGAGAGCTACGAGCAGGACGGCGAGAACGGCACTCGTCTGCCAGCGCATGTCAGTCGGAGCAGGTCTCGACGCGCCGCAGGCCGATCAAAAATGGCCAGATGCTGGGCGGCGACAGTGCGAGGTGAGCGCTGGCCGCCAGCGCGAGCCGAGCGGTGAAATGATCGAGATCTTCGAGCCTTTGAAGCGTCGGCTCCGTCGTCGGACGACCTCGCCTCCTACTGCCACGCAGATGGCCGTTTTTCATCGGCCTCCGCTACTGCTTGGAGCGGCGCCGGACCATCGTGACAATCCC
Organism: Methylomirabilia bacterium; assembly: GCA_041493245.1. Taxonomy (GTDB): domain Bacteria; phylum Methylomirabilota; class Methylomirabilia; order Rokubacteriales; family CSP1-6; genus DATHGT01. The sequence continues at coordinate 4,493 of JBGPYK010000148.1, forward strand.
GGCCACCATGACGAGACCGGGCAGGACAACCACCGGGAGTAGGAACACCGCCTGCGCCTGCTGCGCGTTGAGGAACACGGGGGTCTGCCGGGTGTCCTTGGGCCGGATCGAGATCTGGTCCTCCTCCTCCGCGAGCCAGCTCACGGTGTTGAGGAAGAAATCCCGGTTGCCCTGCAGGTTGAGGAACTGGTTCGCGGCGAAGTTCGACGTCCCGTAGACGACGAGCCGCGCCTTACCCTTCGTGGCGACGGCGGCCACGGGGAGTGGGCCGCGCAAATCCGGTGGATCCGGCTTCACCTGCCCGGCTTGCAGCGAGGCGCGGTCCGTCTCGCCCCAGCTCTCGGCGCTCGTCTTGGCCAGCGCCTGCACGTTCAGCCCGGCGGGCGGCGTCTTGGCGGCGTCGACGGAGCGGGCGAGCGGGAACAGCGTGGTGATGCCACTCATGTCGCGCGTGATCGGGTGCGGTTCGTATTGCTGGATGATGGGGACTTCGGGGCCGATACCAAAGAGGCGCCCAATGGGATTCAACTCGATGATCAGGTTGTTGCCCAGGTCGAAGCCGTACGTGGCCAGGTAGCTCTTCAGCGGATCCCCGGGCGCGGCGTTGAGGATCACCGGATCCGCCATGACGAAGAGCTTGCCGCCGCGTCCCACATAGGCGTCGAGCGCGGCCAGCTCGGGTGCCAGCAGCTCGGTCCGCGGCCCCGCCAGCACCACGACGGCGGCGTCGTCGGGAATCTGGGGCGCCCGCACCAGCACGAGCGGCTTGACGTCATAGTTCGACCGCTCCAGCGCCGTCTTCGCCTCGCTGAAGCCCGGGCGCTCGGTATTCGTCAACTCGTGCTCGCCGTGGCCCTGGACGACGTAGACGACGCGCTTGCCCTGCCGCATGAGCTTCACGAGACCGTTGGTGAGCTTTTCCTCCTCCGCGTCGGTGACCTTCTCGGAGCGCTCCTTCGTCTCCAGCACCACGGCGCCGTAGGACTCGATGGCGTAGCGCCGCGCCAGGGCCGGCTCGCGGTCGGGATCGACCACTTTCCACGTGAGTTTGCCGCCGGCGTAGCGCGCGTACTGCTTGAAGAGATCCTCAGCCACGCGCTTGCCCGGCTGATCGCCGCGGAAGAAGGCGACGGCGTTGACGTCCGTCTTGAGGTTGCGGAGGAGCTGGACCGTCTGCGGCGAGAGGCTGTGGCGCTTGTTCGCGGTAAGGTCCAGGCGGGCGCTGTGGCGGTAGGAGACCGCCTCGACGAGCCCGATGATGCCGACGAGCAGGAGCACCATGACCGCCGTGTTGAGGCCGTAGCGCGCCGTGCGCCCGCCGAGGACGCCGCGGACGTTCTTGACGTACCCCAGCAGCGAGGCGAGCACGAGCAGCACGCCGGCGAGAACCAGCGCCCCCCGGGCGCGCCCCCACTCCGGGCGCAGGAACGGCAGCAGGGCGGCGGCGGCCAGCACGGCGATGCCGAGGTAACCGGCCCAGTCCAGGAGCCGCTTGATCATCCCTTCCACCGGCGGGCCTCGAGCGACCGCAGCGTGAGGAACAGCGCCACGATGGTGACGTCCACGTAGTAGATGACGTCCTTGGTGTCGAGCACCCCGCGCGCGAAGGTGTCGAAGTGGTCGAGCAGCGAGAGGTGCGAGAGCACGCGGCCCCAGGGCCC